>NZ_JAVRCK010000038.1:0-79436 GCF_034530815.1 Nostoc sp. DedSLP03 | reverse complement strand
TTTAGATCCTCTCTTGCGTAGCTGGTTGGTGGAGGATATTGGTCGGGGCGATCGCACTACAAATACTCTACTAGTAGAAGATGTGACGCTAGGCTCTGCTAAATGGATGGCTAAAGATTCAGGGATAATTGCTGGCTTACCAGTTGCAGCTAGGGTGTTTCAGATTTTGAATGAAAAAGTTAGCTTTGTGGCGGTTGCGGCTGAAGGTACATGGTGTGAGCCGGGACAGGTGGTAGCTGAAATTCATGGTTCGCTGGATGCGCTGCTGATGGGGGAACGAGTCGCACTCAACTTGGCTATGCGGTTAAGTGGAATTGCTACGCTGACTAATATATATGTAGAGAAAATTGGTGATTTACCTGCTCAGTTGGTGGATACGCGTAAAACTACGCCAGGGCTAAGACTGTTAGAAAAGTACGCGACTGCTTTGGGTGGGGCGATTAATCACCGCATGGGGTTGGATGATGCGGTGATGATTAAAGATAATCACATTGCGGCTGCTGGCGGAATTGGAGAAGCTGTTACCCGTATTCGTTCTCAGATTCCTTATCCCTTGACTATAGAGGTAGAAACTGAAAGTTTAGAGCAAGTGAAAGAAGCTTTGCAGCACAAGGCTGACATTATTATGCTAGACAATATGCCTTTGGATATAATGCGTCAGGCGGTAGAGTTGATTCACCAACAGGAGAGTCGGGTAAAAATTGAAGCTTCGGGGAATGTGACTTTGGAAACGATTCGCGCTGTGGCGGAAACTGGTGTTGACTATATTTCTAGCAGCGCGCCGATTACTCAATCGAAGTGGTTAGATTTAAGTATGAGGATTGTACTTTAAATAGAAAGAGGTAAATCATCATACTGCAAAGTCATTATTGATTATTACTAATTCGAGTAAAGCCAATCAAACACATTCTGGGTAATTAAATACTTCTGTACTACTGGCTAGCGATCGCACTATGCCAGTTGCGTAAGTCCTGGCATTTTTGGAGGCTCAAAGCCTAACACAATATCTTCCTTGTAATGTGATAGCGAGTTCAATCAAATAGTTTGTAAATACAGTTGAAAATAGTAGATTTTGGTTAGACTACAATGTGAAATTAGAAAAAATGAGAAAAATGCGATCGCTTACTAATTATCTAAGAATTACCTGAGAATCATCGCAATGGTTACGGGCAATGAATTCAGATGATTTTTTACCGAACTTAATTTACAAGTCTCAGAAAATAGCGATAGCTTTAAACAACAGGTTTACTAATTTGCAGTCCCATGATTACTAAGTCTCGTTCAACGTTGTCAAGTTCGGCAATTTTAGGCAAATGTCCCCAACGTTGAAAACCAAATGTTTCAAAAAGTTTTAAACTGGGTTGATTGTGGGCAAAAATGAAGGATACTAGGCTCTTTATACCCAAACTAGGACTTTCACTAATTGCTTGTGCTAAGAGTTGTCGTCCCAAACCACACCGATGAAAGCTAGGGGCGATATAAATACTAATTTCGGCAGTCTTACTATAAGCAGGTCGCCCATAAAAAGATTGAAAACTAAGCCATCCAGCAATTACTCCTTCTACTTCGATTACCCAAAGTGGGCGCTGTGAAGGCGATCGCCCTTTAAACCAAGCAAGGCGACTTTCCACAGATACTGGTTCTAAGTCAGCGGTTGCCATGCGGCTAGGAATTGCAGTGTTGTAAATTGCCACAATTGTAGGCAAGTCAGTTTCAGTCGCATGGCGAATGATCATTGCTACCGTCTCAGAAAAAATCTTCAGAAAATATTTAAGAATAATACAGTGTTAATAGTAGCAATTCTACGGTTTCTATCGTAATTGTCACAGATACTTTGTCAGATCGGGATAGTCTACCTTAGATAAGATAATGGCTAGCCCTAGTACCAAGTATGCAATGCGCCACTATAAAAGCCACCACAGCTGTTATAACTAAAGCCAAATTACAACATCCTACTTAATGTATTTTATTTAACAGAGAAGCTTTTTAAGTTCTAACTTTTTATTTCTAAAGCATGATTCAGTATTCATCCCAGAGAAATAGATAAATTTATCATACCAGAACGAATAAAATTTTTATCTGAATATTTCTATACCGCTTTTTACTCCAAGCTTTCTATAAGAAAATAATACCTCAATTCCTTTAGCAGCATAGATTATAAATAATTATACCTGAGTGAATACATAGATATTTTATGATTTTAAATAACAACAAATTGTATGTTGTTATCCTAATAAAAGCTGGGTTTCAATTTGCTTTAATCAATACAAATTACATATATAGCTAAAGATAGAGGTTGATCTCATAGATTGGTCTTTAAAATTAATATAAATTAATAATAATAAGTAAAAACTTAAAAACTACTATGTCTAATAGTTGTTTGAATATTAATGATAAATTTAGTATTACTCAAAATACTAACGTTTCAAAAGTTGTTGAGATAGCACTTTTTATAGACCAAATAAAAAGTAGTATTTGGGTTTTTGGGATTCCATCTTGGCTTTTTGGGATAACAGATAGAAGTATAGCCGCATTTGCCGATGGTTATTTATCTCCTATAGAAATATTTCAGTTATTTACAGCCTTTTTCTTTTTTGTGAGTTGGTTATATCTAAAGCCGGAAGAAAGCTTCAATAGTAATGATTTAGACCCCAGCCAGTATCAAGAATATCTGGATCGCACTCAAGCTAATAAGCTTCAAATAAAAAAGCTCCACATGATAAGCCAGGAGTATATTTTACCGTTTCCTTATATTTGCCAAATATATCATCTATTGAGCTTAAAGCATTTGGAAACAGTTCATAAGTTTAGCCTTAACAACCTCAAAATTTTTCAAATTAGCCACTTTCAGCCCACAAATACTGGTGGAATAATTAAATTTCAAACAATATTAGACTCACCAGCGAATCCTTTGAGAATTTGGCGACAACCTATTGTAGAGGTGGATTTAATATTACACACCCCTTACACTGTTGAACTAAGTATTCCAGTTTACAATAACAAAAGAATAATTGTTATATTTCATGCTTTTCCGTTAAATGATTCAGAACATCAATTTTTTATAGATATTTATAGTGACTTAGACTGGCCAAAGCCATTATTACAAATAATATTGCATTTTGCTGCTTGCTTGACCCTATTTGAAGATTTGCCGTATTTAAGAGCTTTAGCTGAAAAAAATATAGGGCGTTTATTCAACTTAAGTAAAACTTCAAATCACGAGACTGCATTGCTATTTAAAAGATTCGTTGAACTTTATAGTTCGAGTGGAGAACCAACTAAATTAGTTGAAGGAAGGGAAGATAGTTAGGAGTTAGGAGTGAAGAACTAGGAGTTTAAAACTTCTAACTTCTGATTTTATTTAGAGACTTGCAAAAAATAAATTACCCCAAATTATTTGTAGATTTGTAAGGGCGCAAAGGTTTACGCCCTTACTACGATGGAGTGTTTTTTTACTGGAAGTCTTTTAGTTAAGCGCGTGCTAGTAAGGGAGCAGCAGCTAGTAAAGTTTTGGTATAAGGATGCTGAGGATTGGCAAAAATATTTTTTGTCAGGCCAAGTTCGACAATTTTACCACCATTCATTACGGCAATCCGATCGCACAAAAATCGAGCTAACCAAAGATCGTGAGTGATGAATAAATAAGTTAACTCAAACTCTTCCTTTAATTGCAACATCAAATCTAACACTTGCGACTGAACGCTGGCGTCTAACATACTCACTGGTTCATCGCAGATTAAGAGTTTCGGGTGAGTAATCAAAGCACGAGCGATCGCTACTCTTTGCTGTTGTCCACCAGACAAATCCGACGGATAACGCTCATAATACACTTCTGGCGGTGTTAAGCCAACTTTATTTAGCATCCACAAAACTTGTTCTTTTGCTTTGGCAGGATTGGCTAAATTGTGGATAAATAAAGGATCTGCAATACTTTGTCCCACAGTCATCGCTGGATTGAGACAAGCATGAGGATCTTGAAAAACCATTTGTATTTGTCGCCGCGAGGAACGAATTTCTTGACGCGATAGTTTAGTTAAATCCTGTCCTAAAAACTCAACTTTCCCACTAGTGGGACGAATTAGTTGCAATATTGTTCGTGATAGTGTACTTTTTCCACAACCTGATTCTCCGACTAAGCCGAGAATTTCTCCTGAATAAAGATCCAAGTTGATTCCATCTACTGCTTTAATTGTCTGCGTTTGTGTGTTAAGCAGTCGTTCGATAAAGTTAGGTTCTATAGTGTAGTGTTGCTTGAGTTCTGTAACACTCAAAATTGGAGATTGCGGATTAATAATCGGTAATTGCTTTTCTTCGTCATTGGCAATTATCAATTCTCCACTATCAGTTACTGCTTGAATATGTAATGCTGCTTTTAAAAGCGATCGCGTGTATTCATGTTGAGGTTGTTTAAATACGGTTTCTGTAGAACCCATTTCGACCATCTTACCGTTGTACATCACCCCAATGCGATCGCAATACTCAGCAACCATTGCTAAATCGTGAGAAATCAGCAACAATCCCATGTTTTCTTCACTGCACAGGCGAGTTAATTCTTGCAATATCTGCGCGGAAACGGTGACATCTAGACTGGTAGTGGGTTCGTCAGCAACAATAAACTTGGGGTTGAGGAGTAAAGCTAAAGCGATCGCTACCCGTTGTCGCATTCCACCGCTAAACTCATGAGGATACTGATTCCAGCGACTAGGGGGAATATTTACCTTTGCCAAGGTAGCAAGTGCTTTTTCTTTAGCTTCCCGCGTTGATAATTCTGGTGAGTGCGCTTGGAGGGTTTCGATACAATGCTTACCAATGGTCATCAAAGGATCGAGGCGTGTCATGGGATCTTGAAAAATTAAGGCGATCGCCTCTCCCCGAAATTTCCGCACCTGGTTAGGTGTCAAGTCAAACACGGACTGTCCTTGAAATGTCACCCGTCCCTGAATCCGGCTAGAGGATGGTAGTAAACGCATTACTGCTCGTCCGATAGTTGATTTACCACAACCTGACTCTCCCACCAATCCCATTCTTTCACCTGGTTTCAAGGTGAAAGATACATCATCAACCGCCCAGCTTGTTTTTTCTCCACTTCGCCCAGGATAGGCAACTTGCAGATTTTCGATACAGAATAAGGCTTCACTCATAATTAGTTATCAGCCCTGAGCTACCAGTTTTTATAATTTCAAATTTAGGATAGTCTATCAAATGAAGAAGAATCCAGAACTCAGGAGTCAGAATTCAGAATAAATTCTGTACGACTGGGTGATAGCGCAGCTGAATCTTTTTCCTTGCTTATTACTCTATCCCTTTATAGGTAGAGTAATAAGCAATTCTGAATTCTGAATTCTGACTACTGACTCCTGTTAATTAGAGACAGCTATCGATATTCTTCATAAGCACTGCTAAAGTTGATACAGCACACAACTACGATCTTATTAGTGCGAAATTTAAATCTCTTGGAACTAGAATCAAAATTAAGTCAGTAAATCAGGATTTTTAAGTTAATATTATGGAGCAAAATCAGCCAGAACAACGGCGCGCTGCCGATCGAGTGTTTCAACAATCCCTCGAACAGTTGGAGGATATCTTACAAGAAATTTCGACTGAGGAAGAAGATATCCCCCAACTGCATACTAGTAATTTTACTGAAGTCGAACTCGATCGAGACTTGACAGATATTGATTTAGCGGCTCTTGAGGACGCAGTTGCTGATATTGAACAATATCTCGAAGAAATAACAAAAACCAAATAAGGATAAAAAGTTAAATTCATTGCTGACAAATCAATTGCCGTTGAGCTTCGTACAACATTAAAGCAGCTGCGATCGCCACATTCAAGGATTCCACTCCAGGACTCAAAGGAATTCTTACTTGGTGGTCTGCGATCGCTGCTAATTCTGCTGACAATCCAGCACCTTCATTTCCCAGTAAAATCATACTGGGTTTTCGCCAGTCCACTTCCCAATAAGTTAAAGTCGCATCGGGTAAGGTTGCCACTACCTGCATTCCTGCCTGCTGACTTTGTTGGACTGTCGCTTTTAAATCTTCGGTTACGGCTGTTGCGAGGCGAAACCATTGCCCTGCGGAAGCCCGGAGAACTTTAGGGCTATCTAAATCTACACTATCTCCACTGACCCACAACCCTGATGCTCCTGCGGCGGCGGCGGTGCGAATCATCGTACCCAGGTTGCCGGGATCTTGTATCGTCTCTAAAGCTAGCACTAAACCAGTCAATGGTAGTTGAGTTTGACGTTGGCTTCGTTTTGCCGTTGCCACCACACCATCTGGTTGGACTGTGGTCGCGATCGCATCCAAGACTTCTCTACTGACAATTTCGGCGCGATCGCAGCGGCTACAAGCTTCTTCCCACAGCAAAGGATGGGCGACTTGCCAATCTGGGGTACAACACACTGTTTCTAGTGGGTAATTGACTGCACAAGCTTCTTCTAACAAGTGCGTCCCTTCTAGTAAAAATAACTGTTGCTTATGCCTCTCCTTGGTGGAGTGCAGCTTGCGAATTTGTTTGACTAAGGAATTCTGTAAACTGGTTAACATTAAAAAGTTAGGAGTTAGGAGTAGAGAAGCGATTAATCGCATCCGTGCAGGAGTTAATTTAGTTTTCTTAAACTCATAACTCTTAACTTCTAACTCCTAACTTGATAATAATATGCGGAACCCGGGACTTGAACCCGGAAGCCTTGCGGCACTAGAACCTGAATCTAGCGCGTCTGCCATTCCGCCAGTTCCGCTGGCATTTTTGCTTATCGACAATTTCTTATTATTGCGTTATGTTTTACCTTTGTCAAGTAAAAGGTGTCAAGTAAAAGCATAATGCCTCGTTAAAAGTCTCTAACTGGAAACGAGTTTTTTAGGTACAAGGTCGAATCAAAATATTAACTCGACAGTACAGCATTGATTTTTAGAGAATACTTAAGTTATTTTACTGAGTATTTAATTTTGCTTAAAACTACTGCTGATTCATTCTTTTTTTTAATTTTTTTAAAAAGCTCAAAAAGCCTGCTACTACTTCTTTTCAGCCTGAATTGTTACCCAAAAAACAATTTTTTTATACCAAACAGTGCTTTAAAACGTGGACATTTTGAATCTTTACTGTAGAATCAAAACCAACTTCAAACATATAAAATACGTATTACTTTTGGAGGTAGGCTTATTAATCCTTCTACCATCTTACCAGATGCCAAAATTACTCCAGAAGCAGACTCCTCAGTCTTGCAAATTTGGGGTGGGCATCCTTTGCAGGGTCATGTGAAAATTAGCGGGGCAAAAAATTCAGCACTGGTAATCATGGCTGGAGCCTTGCTGTGTCCGGGCGATTGTCGTATCCGTAATGTCCCTTTGTTAGCGGACGTAGAGCGGATGGGTCAGGTGTTATCAGCTTTGGGTGTGCAATTAACCCGACAAGGTGACATTTTAGACATCAACGCCAGCGAAATTAAAACATCAAAAGCTCCCTACGAATTAGTTACCCAGTTGAGAGCGAGTTTTTTCGCCATTGGAGCCATTTTGGCAAGACTGGGAGTAGCACAGATGCCTTTACCAGGCGGTTGTGCGATCGGGGCAAGACCAGTTGACTTGCACGTTCGAGGACTGCAAGCAATGGGAGCGGAAGTACAAATTGAACATGGCATTTGTAATGCTTATGTTCCTGGCAGCAGCCGGAGATTAAAAGGTGCGAACATTTACTTAGACATTGCCAGTGTTGGAGCGACGGAAAACTTGATGATGGCGGCTACCCTAGCAGAGGGTGAAACGGTCATCGAAAATGCTGCCAGAGAACCGGAAGTAGTCGATCTAGCTAACTTCTGTAACGCAATGGGAGCGAAGATTAAGGGCGCGGGGACTAGCAGAATTGTGATCGAAGGAGTCCCCAAGTTGCATTCTGTTGACTACAGCATTATTCCCGATCGCATTGAGGCTGGGACGTTTTTGCTAGCAGCAGCAATTACCCGCTCAGAACTTATTCTCTCGCCAGTGGCTCCAGAACATCTCATCCCAGTAATTGCCAAGTTGCGGGATATTGGAGTAACAATAATTGATGAAAAGCCTAACCAATTACACATTCTGCCAGCGGAAACCCTTAAGGCAACTGATATTGAAACTCAATACCATCCAGGTTTCCCCACAGATATGCAAGCACCATTCATGGCTTTGCTAGCAGTGGCAGAAGGCGACAGCGTAATTAACGAATCCGTCTTTGAAAATCGCTTGCGTCATGCCTCAGAGTTGAATCGTTTGGGGGCAGATATTCGTGTCAAAGGCAATGCTGCTTTCGTTCGGGGAGTACCAAAATTATCTGGCGCCCCAGTATTAGGTACAGACTTACGAGCATCGGCAGCGTTAGTCATCGCCGGACTAGCGGCAGAAGGACAAACCACAATTCAGGGTTTACAACACCTCGATCGCGGCTACGATCGACTTGATATGAAGTTGCAGCAATTGGGGGCTAAAATCCTTCGTGTGGGCGAAACCTCAACAGATGCAGAAATCGCTCCCAGCATCACTAGTCTATCAAGTTGAAATCGATCGGTTAAGACTGATGCTGGGATCAGAGGAACAAGGGAGACAAGGTAAAATCTTCTCCCTTGTCTTTCTTTATCTCTCCGATCTATTCCTTACAATCTGCTAAATTCTCCTGATAGATAGAGGCTTTTAAGCTTTGCCTATATCTTTTTTTGATGAATATTCTGGAAAAATCTGTGTTGGCTGTTACAATATTGTTAAGAAAAGTTGCCCGTTGCATTTTGGGAACGCGCAATTGGGTTTTAACTCTCTTGAGAAGACAACGCAAAAACATTTTTTAGACCAGCTGTGGGAGGCTGGTCTTTTTGTTTTTCAAGTTTTCACAAATTATACTTATATCTTTAAGTATAATACTCATGCTGTTTTATTAATTACTTTTATTTCTGTGTCTACGACGGGCTACGCCTACGCTTTGCAGAAAACCTCAAAAATAAAGCGTAGACACGTAACGGCTTGTCGGTAGACATCGCTCGTAATTATAGTCTTAGGTTCGCGTCTGCCACGATTTTGGATCTCTACGACCATGAAAAATTGCCGTTACTATTACTCGACTCGAGACAATCCGATAGTACACAGCATAGGGAAATCGTTGCACAACTGCTCGTCGAATATCACTGTAGACAATTACATAGGATTCTGGCATCTGAGAGATTCGATTCACTGTTTCGTCTACACAGTCTAAAAACTCGTCACCCAGACCGAGTTTCTGACTCTCGTACCAACTGTGTGCATCATTAAGTTCTTCTCGAACCTCTGGGCGAAACACTAGGACATAATTCATTGCTGTCCCTTAATTGATGCTTTGATTTCCTCCCAAGTCAACACATTATCTGGATTTGAATCGTAGTCAGCAGTTCGACGATCGAGTTCTCGCTTTTGTGCTTCGGTTAAATCAGGGTAAACTTGCTCTGCTGCGATGCTATCCCAAATTGCCTGCACAATACGGATTCTATCTTCAACACTAAGAGTTGCGATTTCGTTCAAAGTAGCTGTGATATCCATGCTGATTAACTGGGAGTGAGGAAGCAACTGCTAACACCTTAAATATAGCGGACAAGATTTTGTCCATCAAATCAAACCCTGCATCTGCTTTGATGCCCAATAGAGCGATTTCTACAACGGGCTATTCGGTGTCGCTTTGCAGAAAACCTCAGAAATAAAGCGATACCTACGGTGAGCTACGCCTATGCATTTCGTATTTTAATCAATTCACCAAATATCTTCAAAATTAAGCACAAATTCCGGTAGCACATCTTCTCCTGATAAACTAGCAGGAGATTGCAGCACTTCAACATCTTTACCAGAGCGATAAATTTCTACTTGCCGAGTTTCTAAATCAATTAACCAACCTAATCTTGCACCGTTTTTTCGGTACTCTTGCATTTTATTTTGTAGCCTTGTTAAACAATCAGTATCAGAACGCAATTCCACTACAAAATCAGGACATACAGGTGGAAATTTCTCTTTTTGCTCCTGTGTGAGAGAATTCCATCTGTTACGTTTTAACCAAGATGCGTCAGGCGATCGCACTGCCCCATTTGGTAAAATAAACCCAACCGAAGAACCAAAGGCTACACCTAGTGACTCATCACGATTCCACACTCCAAGTTGAGCAGTTAAATTAGCATTGCGGTTGCTGGTTAAACCTCCGACTAAAGGCATTAGTAGCAATGTGCCATCAGCATTACGCTCAAATCTGATTAATTCATTTATCTGACATAACTGGAAGAATTCCTCATCTGTTATTAGAAGAACAGGGGCAAAGTTGATAGTTAACGCATCCATAGAAAAATTTAAACTTGAATATTTCCATGAAAATACCAAAGGCGAATGCACTTTAGCGAAAAACATATTTAGAATGATTGACTTTAAGTATTGATTACTTTATCCGCAGCACCAGTTAAGATTTCATCCATCCAAGCATTTATGCTTTTGCCAGTCTTTTTAGCAGCAATAAATATTTTGCGGTGGTGTTCTGGTGTTGTGCGGAATGGAAGTTTACCAGAGAATGGTTTATCAGGCTCCTCTCCTAGTTCTTCACAGAAAGCAAGATAATCATCAACAGAAATTTGAAATTCTTGACGCGCTTCGTCTACAGTTTTTGCTTTAAAGGTAATTACGTCATTAATATCTAGGACTTGGCCAAAAAGTATTCCTGCTTCTACATCTACTTCTATACTAGCTGTGTATCCTTTATAAGTCATCATATTTCAATTCCTGCCTTAATTAAAAATTCTCTAACAGATTTGACTGCTCCTTTATCTGTCTCATTTTGAGGATGCGGTTCGTGAAAAACAGCTTTCACATCATTTAATTTCACACGAACCCGCGAACCTTTACCTTGAGTAATATCAGCACCGAGAGCTATAAATAAACTTTCAATATCTTTCCAAAGAATATTAGATGGTACAGGATTTGTAAAAATTAACTCTAAAATTTGACGTTGTTTGTTATTGAGATCCATTTAATCAATACAATTACAGCCATCTTACAGTTAAGTTGAATATAGCCACAGATTTAATGATATCATATTATGATATCGTTGAAAAGATAGAAGCGTAGCGGCTTGTCGTTAGACATCGCTTGTTGTGGAAGAGTGAGTGCGATCGCTTTGCAGAAAACCTCAAAACTAAAGCGATCGCTTGTTGTGGAATAATGGTGCGTTAGCGTAGCTTACCATAGGTATCGCTAATTCTATGATTGTACGCTCCGGCTATGGGTTTTGTTTAAGAGTGAGTGAGCGGCATAATTTTAGGGAATACTAAGAAAGCCCAATCAGTTGCAATAGCTTTTATGTCTAGTGCGTTAACAGCTGAAACTTTAATTCCACTTACTGTCCTAGAACGTAAAGCCTTAATTTTACATCATGCTTCGTTAATTGATGTAATTCACATTGCCGATAAAGATTTACATAAAGCATATAAGTATGCAAAAGTTATTTCTTTAATAGCACCTGCTTATTTTGAATATCAAATTGCACAAGACAAGCATAATGGCTCTGTTTTAGAATTAAATATACAATCTCAGTTAATTAGCAGTCAAACTGATAAATTTGCGGATAATTTTATTGACTGGCTAAAAGCAGATTTTGAAAAGAAAAGCGCAATAATTGACCATTATCCTAACCCAAAAAATCTTTTTGAACTATGTGGAGCCAAATTGCTGGTAACTAGCAACTCAGCAACAAGGAGCCTTAGCACAACAATGGGAAATCTTTGGGAAAAAATATCTAATATAAGTCCTTATATTATTAACCCAGAATTGGAATTTGGAATTAAAATTACTGGTATTGATATTATTATTTTTTCAGAAGAAACGGTTAAATTTGCACAACTAAAAACTCTAAAAGGTACATTAACTGGTTCTCAAGCGCCTAGAGCCAAAAAAGAATTAATTATTCATCAAAACCCTTTATTTATAGCAGCTTTTAATTTAGGTAAGTGGACATTTAACGATCCGAACATTCCTCGCATTGCTGGTAAAGAATTTTGGGAGCAAATTCACATGGATTATAACCTTGTTGAAAGTCATGTCAGAAATATGTTACAGAAAATTGATCGGGCTTTTACTGAGTTAGCTGCAAAGTAAATTTTATAAATCAAACAGCGACAGCTGTTGAACCATCTCTTTGCCTTTTAGCCTATTTCCTTGAATTAAGTTGAAAAGATAAGTACCAATTTCTTTTGCAAGTAGTACTGGTACTGCATTACCAATTTGCTTATATTTAGAAGTTACGGAACCATAAAAAACCCAATCATCAGGAAAAGTTTGGATTCTTGCAGACTCGCGTACACTTAAAGAACGCAACTCCACAGGATGACACATATCTGTAGCTTTTTGAAGTGGACTTGTTGTAATTGTTGGTGAAGGTTTATCCCAAGACAATCTTCTATAAAAACCGACTTTTCCACCTCCTGAATTATAAGCACCTCCCATAGCTTCTTTTTTTAATTCTTCTGGTAAATATCTCCAGTTTTGTCCTGATTCCAATAATCTTAAAAATTTCAAACGATTTTCGGAATAAGCGATAAACTCTGGTTCTGGATCAACTAAATTTATTAAAGCGTCTCTTAAAGTTAGCCATTTAGGTAAATTTTTACCATTTTTACTATATTTAGCAATAGGAAATGTAGCCACTTCTTGATCTCTAGAACCAATAAAAATTACACGCTCTCTGTTTTGAGGAACACCGTAATCTGCTGCTTCTAAAAGATTAGAAATCACGTAATAGCCTAGTTCCGTCATTTCTGCTAATACTATCCTTAACGCAGCACCAGCTATTTCATCAGGTTCTAAAGGTGGATAATCTTTTCCCCGCTGGTTAATTGGCCTGTGACGAAGAGGAGCAGACAAGATACCTCTGACATTTTCCATTAAGAAAAAACGAGGTTGGATTTCTTTAACAATCCGAATAAAGTCCATAAATAAACTACCACGAGGGTCTATTATCGAACCTCTTTTTCCTGCGGTACTAAATGGCTGACAAGGTGGACCACCTGTTATTAAGTCTACTTCACCAGGACGTAAGGCTCTACCTAAATCTAAAACTCTTCCGCCTTCCTCAAGTAATTCTTGGGAACTGACTTTTTCTATTTCTCTGGGAACAGCACTTTCTTGCAATAATGGTCTATTAATAAGAATAGTTTTTGTAGCATCAGGGTCTTTTTCTACTATACTTACTGTATGAAATCCCGCTTGTTCTATACCCAAGTCTAAACCAAAAGCCCCTGTAAATAAGGAAATAGAAATAGCTTTACTATCTATCATCGTGATTGCTCCCAAGCAATTATTGTCATGAATTATAGTAGTATTTTTTTACTATAATGTCATAACTTGCTCGTATTCTTCTTTATGGCTTTGCAAAGCATCCCAAAGCTCAACTTTTTGCTGAAGATTGAGCCAAAGTCTTGGGCCATTTCCTAAAGCTTTACCAAGACGTATTGCTATATCTACTGTAATTGGTCTTTGACCATTAATAATTTCCTGAGTTATTTTATTAGATACTCCTAAAATTTCTGCAAACTTTGGGGTATTAATATCTAAATCATCTAAAATATCTGCAATTACTTCGCCAGGATGTATTGGTTTTATTAATCTATCATTAGTAATATCTTGCCAATTATCCATAATTAATCTTATCTCATTGTTAAGGCAGGCATAAAGCCTGCCCATGTAATCCTAGTCTATCCCTTCAATCCGGTCTTCAACTTCTTGGTACAACTCGCGCAGACGATCTAAATTCTCCTCGCTAGTCTCCCAATAACCGCGTCCATTCACTTCCAACAAAGTTGATACAACTTTGCGGAAAGAATGGGGATTGAGGTTCATTAAGCGTTTCTGCATTTCTTCATCTTTGATGAAGGTTTCGTTAGTATCCTCGTAAATCCAGTTATCCACAGCACCGGCTGTTGCACTCCAACCCATTGTGTTGACCAATCGCTTGGAGAGTTCGCGCACACCTTCATAACCGTGATTTAGCATCCCCTCGTACCACTTGGGATTTAATAATTTGGTACGCGCATCCAAACGCACGGTTTCTGTTAATGTCCGTACTTGAGCGTTAGCTGTGGTTGTATCTGCAATATAAGATGCTGGTTTTTTACCATCACCACGCAGATTTGCCACCAGCTTAGTGGGATCGGAATCAAAGTAGTGAGAAACATCCGTTAAGCTAATCTCAGAGGAATCGAGATTTTGGAAAGTTGCATCAGCAGTTTTTAATGTGCTTTCAAAAATCTGCCGGGATTCGTCCATGATTCCGGGGTTATCGGAATTGAAGGAGAAGGATTTGCGGTTGAGATACATTTCCTGCAACTCAGCTTCACTATCCCAAGTGCTGTTTTCTACCGCCAAGTTGATATTTGACGAGTAGGAACCAGAAGCGTTGGAGAAAACGCGAGTCGCGGCTTGACGCAGATTAATCCCCATATCTTGGGCTTGCTGCAAAGCGTGTTTGCGAACAAAGTTCATTTCTAAGGGTTCATCTGCCTCAGCTGCCATTTTCACGCCTTGGTCTAGCAGGTTCATTTGGTTGATGAATAAGTCGCGGAATACACCAGAACAGTTGATTACTACATCAATTCTGGGGCGTCCCAACTCTTCTAAAGGTATCAATTCCAACTTGTTCACCCGTCCCAAAGCATCGGGAACAGGACGCACGCCCACCATCCACATAATTTGCGCTAGGGATTCACCGTAAGTTTTGATGTTATCGGTTCCCCAAAGGACGCAGGCGATGGTTTCTGGCCATTTTCCATCGTTTTCGGCTTTGTTACGTGCCAAAAGCCTGTCTACAACGATTTTGGCTGATTGGACTGCTGCTGTTGTGGGGATGGATTGCGGATCTAAAGCATGGATATTCTTACCCGTGGGTAATACATCCGGGTTGCGGATGGGATCGCCACCAGGACCGGGTAAAACGTACTCACCTTCTAAGCCTTTGAGTAATGCTCCGAGTTCGTTGTCGGCACATACTTGTTGCAGGCAGAATTCCAAATACTCAAATAATGGTTTTAGGGCTGCGCCATCAACTTTGGGATAACCTGCTTTATGCAATGCTTCTACCCAAGGTTCTTTTTTGCCCATATTGAAGAAATTCAACCGGGAAACTAAAGAAACTCGTCCTTCTGCGTCGATTTGCTCTTGGACAAGGGCGGTAACTGCTGCACGGGTTGCCAAAGTGATATCTTGCAATAACTGGACATCTTCTAAAATGCCCCGATCGCTATTTTGGTAAATATCATCAATCTTACGCCCAATGCTGTTAGCGATAATTGCCGGTAAGCCTTGAAGTTCTTCTTCTTGACGATCTAGACTAGCAATATTGACGAGAGTTGCGATCGCTTCTTCTGCACTTGGCGGTTTACCAATGACGTGCAACCCACAAGGCAACAACCGCGACTCAATTTCCATCAACTTGCGGTAGACGTTGCCAACAATATTATCGCGATCGTCGGCACTCATGTCTCTGGCATCGGTTTCTGGCAGGTTGATATCCTTATCCAGATTCACGATCCGGCATTTATCCATGATGCTGTTGACAATGGGAATGCCGCGTCCGCTATCTTTCAAGGTTTGGTAGGAAGCAATTAATTCGCTGAGTTCCTTCAAACCTTTATACAACCCAGCATTTTCTGCCGGCGGTGTCAAGTAAGAAATTGTTTCGGCATAACTCCGACGTTTAGCAATTGTCGCTTCACTCGGATTATTCGCTGCGTAGTAATACAGGTTGGGAATTGAGCCAATCAAGTTATCTGGATAACAATCGCCAGACATCCCCATCTGTTTACCTGGCATGAATTCCAAGGAACCGTGTGTACCAAAGTGCAGTACAGCATCAGCTTTCCAAACTTGCTCTAGGTAAGTGTAGTAAGCAGCAAAACCGTGGTGAGGACTAGCTGAACGGGAGAATAACAGCCGCATCGGGTCGCCTTCGTAACCAAATGTCGGTTGTACACCAATGAAGACGTTACCGAATTGCTTACCATAAATTAGCAGATTTTGCCCGTCGCTGTTGAGATGTCCGGGAGGTGGGCCCCAGTTTTCCTCTAGGCGTTGAGAGTAAGGGGTCAGCGCCTCATACTCAGGAACCGACATTTTGTACGCAACGTTGAGTTCAGGGCTGCTGTACTGCGCTTGAGCGTCATGGATGACTTCTTGCATCAGCGCTTCGGCGGATTCTGGCAATTCTGGTAAGTCGTAGCCGTTATTTTTCAGGGCTTTCATCACCTCGTAGATGGAACCGAAAACATCTAAGTAAGCGGCGGTTCCAACGTTGCCTTTATCTGGTGGGAAACTGAAAACGGTGATGGCGACTTTTTTATCAAGCTTCGGCTTGCGGCGCAGATTTGCCCATTTTAAAGCGCGTTCGGCTACAGCTTCCATACGGTCTTGGAGAGCGATCGCTTTCCCTGTAGCCCCATCTCTACCCGATAAGATAATCGGCTCAATTGCTCCATCCAATTCAGGAATTGCAATTTGCAAAGCTACTTGAATTGGATGTAACCCTAAATCGCTATCCATCCACTCTTCTGTGGTTTGGAATACTAAGGGTAACGCCACCATGTAAGGACGGTTTAAGCGTTTGAGTGACTCAATTGCCTTGGGATGGTCTTGTCTGGCTGGCCCACCCACTAAAGCAAAACCAGTCAGCGATATCACTGCATCTACCAACTGTGTGTTAGTAGTTGGTTCATAAAAGTATGCATCTACAGGCTTGGAGAAATCCAAACCACCAGCAAACACAGGTAATACCCGTGCGCCTAGTGCTTCCAACTCCTGCACCATTGCCACATAATGGGCATCATCCCCTGTAACTAGGTGGGTGCGTTGCAATACTAGCCCGACACAAGGAGCTAGGGGATCTTTCAGATCGCTAGAAATATCCTTACGAGCTGTATACCAATTGAGGTATTCTCTGACATCTTCAAACATACTGGGAGCCAAAGGATGCCAAATTCCTAAATCGGGATAAACCACCGGCTGTTCGTATGTAGAAGGTGCAAAATTCTGTTTGTCTAAACCTTTAAATACATATTTATCAGCTAGCATCAGCAAGAAGTTTTCCAGATTTTCGGGAGAGCCACCTAGCCAATACTGAAAACTGAGCATGAAATTTCGGGCATCCTGTGCCTTATCCATTGGTAAAAACTTCAGCACTTGCGGCAGGGTACGCAAAAGCTTTAGCATCCCATCTTGAAATCCCGCACCGGATTTTTCTTTGCGTTTCCGCATGAATTGGGCGATCGCACTTTTTGACTGACCCAACTGTGCCAAGGAAAAGCTACCCATTTTACTCAGGCGCATTACTTCTGGCATCGAGGGAAAGACAACGGAAACGTCCAAGCGATCGCGGTGTGGTTCTACTGCCGCTACTACTTTCTGTGCTAAGTCTTCGATGAAAATGAGGGAAGCGATGAAGATATTCGCACTCTCAATTTCTCGTTTGAACTCTTCGTAATTCTCTGGGTCGCGGAGTTCCTCAATCAAGTACCCGCTGATTTCAATCGCCAAGTTGGGATTGTTCGCGTTAATCGTGCGAACTGCTTGCGACAAAGCACTCTGGTACTGGGACTCAAGCACGACATAGACCACCTTGATTAAACTACGTCCGCGTAAGTTATCAGGCGCAATGTGTCTAATGGTGGACTTGACGTGTGTGAACATGCTTCTTCGGCTCCTTTGATGCGTGTTCTCTGAAAGAAGTTCCTAGCGGCATCATCAGCCATAGGTAACTTGCGATCTTTTAGACAATATCTGTTTTTTATCAGAAAACGCTTGCCCAGTAGGCATTTTATCTTCTATATGACACAAATCGATATAAAAAACGAAATATTTCTTCGTAATTGTTGACTTTTTCTAAAAGTATTAGCTCACATATTTGTAAAATTTTCGCAATATTTTTTTATAGTTAAATAGCTATTTAGCTATTTAAATCCATTTACAAAACTAGCTTTGCTTACTAAATATTTTTTAGCAAGCATAGACAAGTTGTAATTTATAATAAGCAGTAGAAAGGCAAAGTTTCTTTCAGATTAAATTGATAAATTATCAACTACAGTTCGGTTAAGAATTTTTTGGAGAACCATAGATAGGCCTGTATTGACGCTTACACCCAACAAATTTGGGCTTTATCTTCTTCAGTTGACACCAATGAACAATACTGTGCCCCTAGCAAGGTATTTGTATCATTATTAACGTGAAACGGGATTACAGAAAAGTTAAAAACCGTCCCCGATTAGAAGGAACGGTTAAGACAGTTTATTGATGAACTAATTCAAGAGGTGGACAAACTTCCAATTTATGCGTTGATTTGTCCAGAAATTAAGTTACAGTTCTAAACCCTGTCACACCGAAATCGGTTCTTCAATGTTTACCACCACAGCTTGTAGTTCCTTCGCTTTCTCTTCCGGTAAAGCATCATTGGCAAACATCCCCGCTGCTAGTTCGGTTCCCGCTAGATACTTTAGCCTTTCGCTTGTCCGATATGGTGGAAAAAACTCGGCGTGTAAATGCGCTTCGGGATGAGCTAAACCGTCAGTTGGTGCTTGGAACCAAGCCATCAAGTAAGGAAACGGGCGATTCCACAAACCGTCATACTTGAGAGTGACAGTTTTTAACGCTTTGGCAAGTCCCCAACGTTGTTGTGGAGTCAAATCCATAAAAGTGCTAACTGGCTCTTTTGGTGCAAGCCAGACTTCATAGGGGTAACGAGCGCAGACTGGGACAAATACGATCGCATACTCATCTTGATAAATAATCCTTCGATCGTCTGCAATTTCCTTCTGAATCAAGTCTTGCAGTAAACCACGCTGATGTTTTTCATAATACTCCTGCTGCATCGCCAGCATTCGCGCTGGAACAGGCGGTATAAAAGGATAGGCGTAAATTTGCCCGTGGGGATGGTGCAATGTTACACCCACCTCTACACCTTTATTTTCAAAGGGCAGGACGTACTGGATTTGGGGATTTAATCCGAGTTCGCGGGTGCGATCGCCCCACACTTCTAACAGTAAATCTAGATGATCCAATTCTAAGGAACTCAAGGAGGCGCGGGCATCTTGAGTAAAAACCACTACCTCACAGGCTCCATTAGCTGGTAACGTTTCCACGATGGTATCAGGTGGATTGTTCGCTGTCGGAATCATTGAGGGAAAACGATTATCAAACACTGCCACATCATACTTACCTTGTGGTAGTTCCGTTGGGAACTCAGGGTTGGTGGTAGGTGCGAGGGGATTATATTCTGGAGGCGGCATGAATGTCCGCCCTTGACGGTGACTAGCATAAGCTACCCATTCGCCCCGCAAGGGGTGCCAGCGCAAGTGGGGATTAGCTTGCACTGGCTCATTACTAGGGCTAGGGGCTTCTAACTGACTAGTAATTGGGTAGCGACTGTATAATTTGAGTTTGCGTCCGTCGGGCTTTAACAGCTTGTGGGAGTACATAAACCTTGTCCTGAGAGGGTTGCTGCGCGGATTGCCTCAATGGGAAATTTCGGCGTGCGATCGCCGTACAATAAACCGTTAGCTTCTTGGAAAGTATCTGTTAATTGTGTGTAACAGAATCCGCTAAATAGCTCAATGTTATTAACTGTTTCCAAGAGAGCAGCATATTTCATTTCTAATTCGGAGATATTCGAGCAGTTTTCATATCCCCAAGCTTGATCGGCATTCGGTTGGTCGAGAGGTGCATAAGCGATGCCACCAAACTCGGTCAACATCACTGGTTGTCCCTGATGGGGATAGTTATCTAGGGTGAGGATACGTCCCCCAGGACGGCTACGCTCAAATAGATCAGATACTTGAATATCTGGTCTGTAGCGATGGGCTAATCGTTCAGGGTGGCGTTCATAGTCGTGAATAGCGAGGATGTCGGTATCTGTACTTTCCCAACCATCGTTACCAATTACTGGGCGAGTCGGATCGAGAGTCTTGGTCAGATGATACATTGCCAATACGTAGTTACGATGAGCTGCCGTCTCAGTCAAATTTGGCACTCCCCAAGATTCATTAAACGGCACCCACGCCACAATACAAGGATGGCTAACATCTCGCTTGATAATTTCCGTCCACTCATGCGTCATCCTTTCCACAGCTTTTGGCGTGAAACGGTAAGCACTGGGCATCTCCTCCCATACTAACAACCCTAAAACGTCTGCCCAATATAAAAAGCGGGGGTCTTCAATTTTTTGGTGTTTGCGCACTCCGTTAAAACCCATAGCTTTGACGAGTTCTACATCACGTCGTAATGCTTCGTCATTAGGTGGAGTCATTAATGTTTCAGGCCAATAACCTTGGTCGAGAACTAGGCGCAGATAGTAAGGACGGCCGTTGAGCATAAAGCGATCGCGCTGGATGCTGACAGTCCGCATCGCTGTATAAGATTGCACTTCATCTAACAGACGATCTTTATCCCATAGCTGAATTTGGGCATCGATCAGCGTCGGCTTTTCTGGACTCCACAGTAATTCATTACGGCAGTCGTCAATACCCGGATCGCTCAGAACAATGCGGCGGCTAATTTCCCCATTGAATACTTCATAAGTATCGCTTGCTAACAGGCGATCGCCAACGCTCAGTTTGACTTTAATTTGTACACCTGAAGTAGGTAAATTACCAGCTAGCCCAACTTCAAAGCCAATTTCCCACCTTTCGCAGTCGGGAATCCAACGAAGATTGCCGATATAAGTCTCACCTACACGTTCCAGCCACACTGTCTGCCAAATACCAGTTGTGCGAGGATACCAAATACTATGGGGTTTCAGTTGCCAATCTTGTTTACCACGAGGTTTGGCGAGGTCGTGCGGATCGTCTTGCGCCCACACTGTTACCTTTGTTGTACCACTGTTATTTAAGGTATGGGTAATATCGAGACTGAAAGAGGTGTGTCCGCCTTCATGCTCGGCTATATATTTATCGTTTACCCACACACGAGCGCGATAGTCTACAGCGCCAAAGTGTAACACTAATCTGCCGTCCCCTGGTGGCGTTTCAAATTCGCGCTCGTACCAGCAGTTTGGATGAAAACCGCGATCGTTAATCCCACTTTTGGTAGATTCGGGCGCATAAGGAACTTCTATATGATGATGCCATTCGCTAAAATCGCTCGGCTCGACACATTTTCCCTCGTCATCAAATGCGAATTTCCACAGCCCATTTAAAGATTGCCAGTGCGATCGCTTTAACAACGGTCGTGGGTGTGCTGGTGTTAAGTCCACAAAATTACTATCTGTTTTAGAGGTCAATTTAACCTCATGATTCTCTAAATCTAACAATTTCATCAAATTTCCTCCTATCCATAACTCAATCAACCCCTGCTACAGACTAAATCCAGACCCAAATATTGGGTTTCCAGATATAGCAGGAGTTTTGACCCGATCGTTCATCAATCGGTTCGAGCTAGTAGCATTATATTTTTTCGTAGTCAATACTGATACCTTCCCCACTTACGTGATGAAGTATAACAATAACGTTTATATACCCCTAGCTCGTGACATTATGGCATACACATTACCAATCTTTGCCAGGTTATCTAAAAAAAAGCATTATATTTAGGTGCCTAATTACTATCATAAATCTGCCACACGAGAAAGTGGTTGTTAGTGAAAATTTTATTTATATCAATTATTTAAGTAAATTTTTTAAAATCATTTATTAGTCAATAAGCATTAGCAAACAAAAGAGAAATAATTAAAATCAGGTCATATAAGAGAATAACGGAACCATTCATTGAATATTGCTAAATAGAGAGCATTTTTGTCTGCAACCACGCCGATGATGAAGTTAGGACTTACGCACTGAAGCCTGAAACCTAGATCCCCCCTAGACCGCGCCAACATTAGCACCTTCACGCGCAAAGGCGATCGCTACTGCCCGACCAATACCGGAATCGCCGCCTGTTACCAACGCCTTACGTCCCACTAGCCGTCCAGAAGCCTGATAACTTGTCTCACCGCGATCGGATCGGATCGCGAGATCATTTTGCTGGCTAAGACCAGGTGGCTCTTGCGGTTGTTGCGAAAAAGGCATAACACCATTTATTTGTGAGGCTGCGCCAAATTTTCTTTCTTCCTTTGTGTCCTTTGCGGTTCGTTCCTTATATATAGGTAGGACTTACGCAATAACTGTCTGAAACTTTTATTCCTACCCTTCGGGAACGCCAAGGGCGAACGTGTCCTTTGCGCCTTCACGGTACCCTTCGGAAAGCCTCTTCGCGTCTACGTTTTTCCATTATTTTGCGTAAGTCCTGATATAATTTGGCGCATTTTTATACAGAATTGATACAAGCTTTCGCCTAATTCTTCACACATCTGTTATTTCATCAAACTCATTCTAGATTACGCCAATGGTGAGTCATAAGACTTTTTATGACTAAACAATACAAAGCACTTGGAATTTACTTTAACAAACACCTAACTATAGAAGTCTTTTTCATGCTGTGCTTATTGAAAAAACAGTTTAATTTAGATTCATGGTTAAACAACAAGTTCTGAACACGGCAAGCACACAACCAAACAGCTAAGACTCTATTGAAAATAATAAATAATATTTATTTTCATCAAATTCTAAGCCACTAAATTCCAGTAAATATCGATTTAAATCGAAGATTTACATCTGTGCAAACCATAACTTAATCTGAACGAACTTGACCGCATTACAATCAACATCTAAAGGAGAAAAAAATGGCACTTTTCAATCTTGGTACACTCGGTAGTACCCCTGTTGTTAAGAATAACTCTGATTTAACTACATCCGATCCCACAGATGTCTTTAAGTTCCAAATCACCAGTGGCAAAAATATCAATCTGTCTCTGACAGATATCAGCACTGGCGATGATGCGGACATCCGACTGTTTCGAGACGCTAACAATAACGGTGTATTGGACAGCTTCGACCGAAGTGTTGGACTTGTTTCCAATCGCGGAAGCAACCAAGATGAGGCGATTAACTTTAAAACTAGCTCAGGTACTTTTTTTGCCGAAGTTTCTCGCTTTGCTCCAGGTAGTTCAGGCGATGTTAGTTACAATTTAGCCTTGTCTGCGACTGAACCTGCTGGAACTTTTCCGATTTCAGCTAGTTCTAGCAACCTTCTTCCCAAAGAATTTGTACTTGGTCACTTGTCAGGTAATACCACTCGTACAGGTAACGTCAATAACCAGAATACTACCGATGTTTACAGCTTCTCCTTGGGATTTCGTGAGGGTGTCGACATTAGATTGGAAGGATTAAGCAGCGATGCTGATATCCGGGTGATTCGAGACTCTAACAACAATCGCATCGTCGATGCAGGCGAGGTAATTGCCAGCTCTAATAATGGAGGCATTACTTCAGAACTGATTTCCAACATTAGTGTACGTGGTGACTACTTCTTGCAGGTAACTGAATTCACTGGCGCCACTAACTACAACGTGACTTTTAATCAGTTCTCTGTCCCTGCTTAAGTTTAGGCATTAGCAGTGGTGAGTAGTACTTGAAAGCTTTGTACGGCAATCCTTTCAAGGGTATGCAAATGATGCAAGCGGCAGAGAATCATACCTGAACTTTGCCGCTTTCATTCCACACTCTAAATAAAAAAATTACATCAGGCTTAACTAAAACTAATCTTGCTTTAACCAAATAACTATTTACACCAAAAAAACAAAAAATGACTAATTTCAATCTTGGTACTCTGTCTAGCACCCCTTCTCACTTTTCTTTTGAAACACCAGACCCTACTGATGTCTATCAGTTCCAAATCAGCAGTACCAGAAACGTTAACTTGTCTCTTAACGAGATTAGTGCTGGTGATGATTCCGATCTGAGACTTTTTCGAGACGTTAACGGTAACGGTATATTAGACGCGGCCGACCGAGCGAATGGATTGGTTGCAAGTTCACGCAATGGCAGCAACTTTGATGAATCAATTAATGTCAGAGCAAATGCAGGTACTTATTTTGCTGAAGTCTCTCGCTTTTCTGGTTCCGGCACTGTGACTTACGATTTAGACTGGTCTGCAACGACACCCAATTCAACACTTGATTTCAACAATCTTTTGCCCAAGGAATTTGAACTTGGTGACTTATCAGGTGATATCGCGCGTACTGGTTTTATCAGTGACAAAAATACCGCTGATGTTTACCATTTTTCTCTAGGAGGCTTTGAGGGTGTCAATATCACATTGAGCGGACTAAGCAATGATGCTGATATCCGACTAATTCGAGACTTTAATCGCAATGGCAGAGTTGAGGCAGGAGAGGAAATTGCCCGTTCTATTAACAGCGGTATTACCTCAGATATTATTTCTAATATTAAGGATGCTGGTGATTACTTTCTACAGGTCGATCAATTCAAAGGTAGCACTAATTACACTTTGAGTTTTGACCATTTCACCACCTCCGAAGCTTAAGTTTAAGCATCGAAAGTGGTGAATAGTACTTGAAAGTATTGTACGGCAATGCTTTCAAAGGTATGCAAATGATGCAAACGGCAGAGAGTTATACCTGAACTTTACCGCTTCATTGCATAAATTATAGCTGCACTCATCAAATATTTCAACAAAATTGACGCTAAATATTTAATCATAAGAAACCTCTGGTAACTCAGAGGTTTTTTTGGATCAATTTTATACAACAATTTTTTAGTGTTACCAAGGTTTGCCAAAGCGATCGCCTGAGGCAAGCTTTCGCCTACTTCTTTACATATCCCTTATTCGAGCAAACTCATTCTCAATTACGGCAACGGCGAATTATATGACTTTTTCTGACTAAATCATACAAAGCATTTGGAATCTACTTTAAAAAACACCTAACTATAGAAGTCTTTTTCATGCTGTGTTTCTTGAAGAAACAGTTTATTTTAGACTCATGGTTAAACAACAGGTTCTGAACGCGGCAAGCACAAAACCAAACAGCTAAGGCTCTCTTGAAAATAATAAATGTTCTTTATTTTCATCAAAATCTAAGCTTATAAAATCTAGTAAATCTCGATTTAAATCGGAATTTACATCTGTGCAAACCACAACTTAATCTGAACTTGACCAAATCGCAATCAACATCTAAAGGACAAAAAAATGGGATTTTCCAATCTTGGTACACTCGGTAGCACCCCTGTTGTTAAGAATAACTTTGGTTTAGTTACATCCGATCCCACGGATGTCTTCCAGTTCAAAATCACCAGTGGTAAAAATATCAACCTGTCTTTAACAAATATTAGTGCAGGAGATGATGCCGACCTCAGGCTGTTTCGAGATGCTAACAATAACGGCGTACTAGACAGCTTTGACCGAACTTCTGGACTTGTTTCTAATCGGGGAAGCAACCAAGATGAGGCGATTAACTTTAAAACTAGCTCAGGTACTTTTTTTGCCGAAGTTTCTCGCTTTAGCACTAGTGTGGGCGGTGTTAGTTACAATCTAGCCTTGTCTGCAACTGAACCTTCTGGAACTTTTCCGCTTGCAGCTAGTTTCAGTAACCTTCTACCGAAGGAATTTGTACTTGGTAATTTATCAGGTGATGTCACTCGTACAGGTAACGTCAGTAACACTAACACTGCTGATGTTTACAGCTTCTCTTTGGGAACTTTTGAGGGTGTCAACATTAATTTGAACGGATTAAGCACTGATGCTGACATCCGGCTGATTCGAGACTTTAACAACAATCGCATTGTTGATGCAGGAGAGGAAATTGCACGCTCTACTAGTGGAGGTACTACTTCAGAACTGATTTCTAACATTAATCAATCTGGTGACTACTTCTTGCAGGTTACTGAATTCACTGGCAACACTAATTACAACGTGACTTTTGACCATTTCACCACCCCCTTTGCTTAAGTTTAGGTATCGGCAGTAGTGAGTAATACTTGAAAGTTTTGTACGGCAATGCTTTCAAGGGTATGCAAATGATGCAAGCGGTACAAATCCATACCTAAATACCGCTTGCATTTCTAAATGTATCTCTGCACGGCTCATATCGTTTCCGGTTAAAGACTTATCATTAAGACTGCAAGGGGGCAGGGAGCAGGGAGCAGGGGAAGAAAGACTTTTCAAGTTTTTGCACAAATTATGAATAAAACATTACAACTAGGCGATGTCTACGATGGGCGTAGCGGCAGTGCCCTCTTACCGCCAGAAATTATCCCCTTTTTAGCAAGTTACAATCTAATCCCGCAATTATTATCTCAGAGCATTATTGAATTAGCGATCGCACCAATTACCTGCACACTAGCCGAAACATCCGACGCTCTAGAGCAATTTTATCAGCATTGGGATTTAAACAGCGAAGAAAAAATCCAAGATTGGTGTTTACGTTATAGTTTAACTCAAGAACAATTAGAACTTTTCGCCACCCGGAAGCTAAGAGTCGAAAAGTTCAAGCAAATGACTTGGGGACATCAACTAGAATCTTATTTCCTCAAATACAAAAGACATTTTGATAAAGTCATTTATTCTTTAATTCGGACTAATAGTAGAGGAACTGCTAACGAGCTATTCTTCCGAATTACAGAAGGAGAACAATCATTTTCGGAACTAGCACGTGAATATTCTCAAGGGCCAGAAGCTGATACAAATGGCATCATCGGCCCAGTGGAACTTGGTACGATCGCTCCCAATTTTGCTCAGTTACTTTGCACAAGTCAAGTAGGTATAGTTCAACCACCCGTACCCTTTGGAGACTCATGGATAATTATACGCGTGGAAAAGTTTATAACTGCCCAGTTGGACGATTTTATGCGACAACGATTGCTGCAAGAGAATTTTGAAACTTGGTTTCAACAGCAATTAAGTCAACTATCACCAGAAGAAAAAACCTGGATGGGAATCATACCAATTCAAAATTCAAAACTTGTACTGAGCGCAGTCGAAGTATTCAAAATTCAAAATTAAGAATGCAAATTGGGAAAATTTATTAAAATCGGGTGCAAGACGATGACAAATACAACCGTTGATATTCAAGAATATATTGCCAATTTATTTCCTTTCAATTATCTGTCACCAAATGTTTTAGAAAATTTGCTCGACAAGGTGCAATTTTGTCGTTATCGCATCGGGCAGGTAATAGTAACTAGAGAAGCTATGCCCAATTGGATTAGCATTATCTACCAAGGGCAAGCGCGTTTATTAACCTGCAATTCCGAAGGACAAAATCCGGCGACACTAAAGTTACTCTCTCAAGGAGAGGTTTTGGGTTGGGTAAGTTATCTGCGGGGTATTGCTTGTGAAACTGCGATCGCTTCTACTGAAGTTATCGCGATTAATCTACCTATTGCTGGTTTTCTAACTTTACTCAAGCAGGAACAGGCTTTTGTCCAAGCCTTGCAAAATGAGATTACTCTCTTAGAAGTGCATGAACTGCTTACCGAAGAACTCAGCCGTCGCGCAGACGGTAGCAGGAATTTAGTTAAACTTGCCCAAGCTGCAACTGAAGTTGCGATTATCCAAACAATTCCTGCACGCAAAGTCTTTCAGCAGCAGTTAGATTCAGAATTTTTGTGGTTAGTCAGCAGTAATTTTGATGCTGAGTTCCCTGTGGGGAGTTGCTTAGAGTTAGATGAACTCAACCCCAAGCTGAAATTTAATACAAATATGCGTCTGGTGGGATTGCCCAAATCAATATTTAGAGAAAATCTCGCATCTCCTACACCAAAAACACTCTTACCCGCAGAGATTCCCTACGCCTCAGAAATTACTGTCACAGAAGCACCAGCAGCTAAAGGTAAACAAAAGAAGTTTCCTTATATCAAAGGTAGAGGGCCGCTGGATGCAACACTAGCTTGCTTCCAGATGTTGAGCCAATACTTTAATATCTCTTGGCGCAGAGATACTTTGCAGCGGGTGTTGACTAAGCAGCACGAACAAAAAGGCGTTATATCTCTGCAATTTTGCGCTGCTGCTGCTGAGTTGATGGGGTTGACAACACAGATGGTAAAAGTTCCCGCTACCGCAGTCGGACGCTTGCAACTACCAGTGATGATTTCTTGGCAAGATAGTTTTGCCATTATCTATAAAAATAGCGATCGAGAGTTACTCATTGCCGTTCCAGAGATGGGACTACTGCGCTACAAAATCCGAGACTTTGCGGAAAACTGGGGGGCTGAAGGAGAAGTCCTGCTGCTGCAAACCACCAAAAATACTCCCAAGGCGCGGTTTAGTTTGAGTTGGTTTGTACCCTCACTGCGGCGCTATCGCAAAGTATTAATTGAAGTACTAATCGCTTCCATTGTTATTCAACTGTTTGGGCTGGTAAATCCCCTCGCCACACAGGTGATTATTGATAAAGTATTGGTTGGTAACAGTCCTGATACCCTGGAAGTTTTCGGCATCTTTTTGCTAGTAGTAGCAATCATCGAAGCAATACTCACCAGTATCCGCACTCATTTATTTACAGATACCACTAACCGAATTGACCTCGCCCTTGGTTCTGAGGTGATTAATCACCTGTTGCGTCTGCCATTATCTTACTTTGAACGCCGTCCTGTAGGAGAATTGGCAACGCGAATTCACGAGTTGGAAAATATTCGCTCTTTCTTAACTGGTACAGCTTTAACTGTGGTGATGGATGCGGTATTTTCAGTGGTCTACATTGTAGTAATGGCGATTTACAGCCCAGTGTTAACCTTGGTAGCTTTGGCAACAGTACCGCTGTTTGGCTTGCTCAACTTGATGGTATCACCTGTGATGCGGCGACAACTGCAAGAAAAAGCTGAGTGCAATGCTGAGACGCAATCTTATTTAGTGGAAGTGATGGGGGGAATGCAGACAGTCAAGGCACAAAATTTAGAAATGCGATCGCGTTGGCAATGGCAAGAACGCTATGCTCGTTATATTAGCGCAGGTTTCAAAACAGTCTCTACCCAAACTACTGCCGGTTCTGTTAGCAGTTTTCTCAACAAGTTTTCCAGTATGTTAGTGCTGTGGGTGGGAGCTTTTTTAGTTCTCAATCAGCATCTAACCTTGGGACAACTCATCGCTTTCCGCATCTTGGCTGGTTATGTCACTAGTCCCTTGTTACGCCTAATGCAACTTTGGCAGAACTTCCAAGAAACCGCTTTATCTCTGCAACGCCTTGCTGATATTTTAGATACTCCCCAAGAAGTAGAAATCGGTGAGTGTCAAAATATCCTGATGCCCAGTGTTCAAGGTAGCGTCCGCTTTGAAAATCTCAGCTTCAGTTTCTCGGAACACGGGCCATTGCAACTATGCAATATTAACTTAGATTTTCCTGCTGGCTCCTTTGTGGGAATTGTTGGTCAAAGCGGGTCTGGTAAAAGCACACTGCTAAAATTATTACCCCGACTTTACGAACCCAAATCCGGCAAAATCTTGATTGATGACTACGATATCAGCAAAGTAGAACTTTATTCTTTACGTCGTCAGATTGGTATGGTGTTACAAGATACCCTATTGTTTGATGGCACCATCCGCGAAAACATTACCTTGGGATATCCTGATGCTAGCGATGAAGAAATCATTACCGCCGCCAAGGTAGCTTATGCCCACGACTTTATTATGTCTTTGCCCAGTGGTTATAACACCCGTGTTGGCGAACGAGGTTCGGGACTGTCTGGAGGACAACGCCAACGAGTAGCGATCGCTCGTACTGTCCTGCAAAACCCGCAATTACTGATTCTGGATGAAGCGACGAGTGCCTTAGATTACAATGCCGAAGCCCAAGTTTGCCGTAATTTGGCAACAGCTTTTCAAGATAAAACAGTGTTTTTCATTACTCACCGCCTCAGCACAATCCGCAATGCCGATATTATTCTGATGATGGATAGAGGTGCTGTGGTAGAACAGGGAACTCATGAAGAATTGATGGCGCTCAAAGGTTATTACTACTGTCTTTATCAGCAACAGGAAGCGAAAGTTTAATCATTTGTCATTTGTTATTTGTCATTTGTCATTTGTCAGCAGTAAATACTATCGCTTCAACTTTAGATAATGAAATTTCAAGCTTAAAACTCGATACTTCAGCCTTTGAACTCGGAAGTTGCGCTTTTTTACTTGAACGTTGAGCCTTTGAACTCGAAAGTTGCACCTTTTTACTTGGAAGTTGAGCCTTTGAACTCGGAAGTTGCACCTTTTTACTGAAACGTTGAGCCTTTGAACTCGGAAGTTGCACCTTTTTGCTTGAACGTTGAGCCTTTGAACTCGGAAGTTGCACCTTTTTACTGGAACGTTGAACCTTTGAACTCAAAACTTGAACCTTTCCCCTTTCCCCCATCCCCCATCCCCCATTTATTATGAATATTCAATTCGACCAGCCAGTACTTTTACAACAAACACCTACTTGGTCAAGAGCGATCGCTTGGACTATTGTTGGAGTTAGCACCTTCGCAGTAATTTGGGCTTCGGTGTTCAAAATTGATGAATCAATTCATGCTACTGGCAAATTAGAACCACAGGGTGCAGTTAAAGAAATTCAAGCTCCGGTTCATGGTGTTGTCAATGAGATTCTAGTCAAAGATGGTCAGCGAGTCAAAAAAGGTGAAACACTTGTTACCCTAGAAAAAACTTCTTCGGAGGCAGAGTTAACTTCATTAAAGCAAAGTCGAGCGGCTCAATTGCTGGCGAAACAGGCGCTAGAGCAAGAAAATGACTTCTATCGCCGCCAGATGCAAGGGAACATATCACTACAAGAAGTAGCACAGCAAACTGCTCTGTTGAAAATTAAACCAGAACTCGCTTTTTTGACCAAAAGCCGAGCCGCGATTATTGCCGAAAACCAGTTGTATCGGACACAATTAAATGGTGCGACTGCTGGAAATAGTCTTACAAGAGAGCAACAGTTACGCTTGCGAAATCGCCAAATAGAATTGGAATCGCGTTTAGCCACAGCTAATTTAGAAACGGGACAGACGCAACAGCAATTTTTCCAAACTCAAGCGGAATTAAGTAGTGCTAAAGAGTTGCTGACAATTAATCAACAAATTCTCCACAAGTTTGAACCTCTAGCGCAGCAGGGAGCGATTTCCCAGGTGCAATATTTGAAACAACAGCAGGATGTCAGCAGCAAACAAGCAGAAGTAATCCGATTGAATCGAGAACAGCAGCGATTACAATTAGCGATCGCACAGTCAAATCAAAAACTTCGCAATACTGCGGCTGTGTCTCAAGAAGACTTACTCGCCAAAATTACAGATAATGACAAGAACATTGCCGAAATTGACAGCCAATTAACCAAGGTAATTGTAGATAATCAGAAACGCCTCTATGAAATTAATGGTCAAATTGGAGAGATAGATAGTAAGTTAATTCAGGCAGAACAAACTCTGAAATATCAGAAAATTACCGCACCCGTAGATGGAACCGTCTTTGAACTTAAAGCTAAAACAGCAGGATTTGTAATTAATTCCAGCGAACCGCTTTTAAAACTTGTTCCGAGTGATAACTTGGTTGCTAACGTTTATATCACCAACCGCGACATCGGCTTTGTCCAAGAAGGGCAACAAGTGGATGTGAGAATTGATTCCTTTCCCTTCCAAGAGTATGGTGATATCAAAGGCGAACTAGTTGAGATTGGCTCTGATGCCTTACCTCCAGACCAAGTTTATAATTTCTGGCGCTTCTCAGCAAAAGTCCGCCTACATGGGCAGAAGTTACTAATTAATCAGCGTCAAATTCCCTTGCAATCAGGGATGTCTATTAATGCGAATGTGAAATTACGTCAGCGCACGATTATGAGCATCTTCACTGATTTCTTAGTACAAAAGACTGAAAGCTTAAAGTCTCTGCGCTGAACAAAAGGGTTTTCACAGCAGTTTTCAAGCGTGAAACCCAGCATCTCATAAATATCCCATAAGTATGTTAAGTATGTGCGATCGCCTATTTCTGGAGTGCCTGTTGAAAAGTCTTGAGCGCCTCGACGTGATTCACCATATTCATGCAACGTAACAACAAATCCAGATCGATTCCTTTGACCTCTTCACTATTAGAAACTTTTTCATAGTGAAGTGTATTGCCTTCTCCCCGCAGGTGATAGACTTCTAGGACACCATCTTCCCAAAACCACACTTCCTTGATTTTCAACCGCTTGTATGCATCCAGTTTGTTGATGCCGCCACTGGAAAACACCACCTCGATCGCCAGATCGGGTAGCATCCGACCAGGAGCAAGTTTATAAGATTTATCCGCCTCTCGCTTGACAGCGACTGTTTCACTTTCCAGAGTCATTGAGCCAGTTGGAGTAAAGTCGAACCCTGCCTTAAGCAGGTAAAGCTCCAACAAAGCACCGATCCTTTCTTTAACAGTTTCGTGGGGTTCTCCAGGCATTCGTCGGATCTCCAGAACTCCATCCAGAAAAGAGAGTCGATATCCTGGACGGTCTAACAATTGCTCAACTGCTTTAAACTCTCTCCAAGTCATTCCCTCAAACAGAAGGGGTAATTCCTTTGGTGGTGTTACTATCGTTGCTGTGGTCATTTGAGTCTCCAGTTGGTTTCCAGATTAGAAATAATCAGGTTTGGAGGGCGATCGCCAGGGTAAAGGGGAAAGGGTAAAACAGATTAGAAATAATCAGGTTTGCAGGGCGATCGCTTCATTATTTTACCTGCATTAAGGGGATACGATAGGAAAGCTCAGAATCGCTAGTTAAGTTTGGTAGTGTCGTCAATGGTGATTTTTGGTTCGCTACTGGGTCTGTTTAACCAAGTCGGCGATCGCCTCAACCAGTTTTACTGGCTCGATTGGCTTCGGAATATGGTCTTGAAAACCTGCTTCTATAGCCTTTTGATAGTTAATTTCTCCAGCAAATGCTGTTAAAGCGATCGCTGGAATCTTCCCGCCCTGTTGGTAGGGCAAGGCTCTCAGCTGGCGTACCAGCATATAGCCATCCATTTCTGGCATCCCAATATCGCTAAGTAGCACGTCTGCTCTGTACTTGGTTAAAGTAGCGAGAGCTTCAACGGCTGAGGTGACAGTTGTTACATTCGCTCCATACATCTCTAGCATGAAAGCAATAAACTCCCGTGTATCTGCATTATCATCTACCACCAAAACTTTGATGCCATGCAAATTTAGGGATGGCTCAGACGGTTTACTGTCTGCGTTCTTCTGGGATGGAGTTGCCATAAGTGGAAGTCTCACAGTAAAGGTTGTCCCCTGATTTTCACCTGCACTTTCTACCCGAACAGTTCCGCCATGCAACTCAACTAAGTGACGGACGATCGCCAACCCTAACCCCAGTCCACCAAACTTTCTGGTTGTAGCACTATCTGCTTGGCGGAAGTATTCAAACACATAGGGGAGAAAGTCAGGGTGAATTCCTTGACCTGTATCGATAACAGTGACTTCGGCAAAAGAGCTAACTCGTTTCAAATGGATCTCCACTCGTCCCCCGACATCAGTGAACTTAATTGCGTTCGAGAGGAGATTCCAAATCACTTGCTGTAACCTATTTGGATCGCCCAAAACTTGCCCGACATTTGGTTCAAGCTTCACCTGAATTTGAATAGACTTGCTTTCAGCAGCCAGCTGTACAGTTTCCATTGCAGCTTGAACGATCGATACTAGATCCACTGGGGAAACCTGAAGGCTAAGTTTGCCTTGCAGAATTCGGGAGACATCTAGCAAGTCTTCAATTAGTTCGGACTGTAATTTAGCATTGCGTTCGATCGCACTCAGGGCATAAGCGGTCTTGGCTTCGTCAAGCTTAGAAGTTTGGAGCAGCTTAGACCAACCTAGAATTGGATTCAGGGGCGATCGCAACTCATGGGATAATACTGCTAGAAACTCATCTTTAATTCGGTTGGCTTGTTGCAATTGTTGAGCGTGTTGCTGGATTGAAGCGAGTAGATTTGCCCGCTCAATAGCGATCGCCATCTGCTCGCAGGTGGATTGCAGCAGATCGATTTCTTCGGGAGTAAAACAGGTGCGGGTGCGGCTGGCAAAGGAGAGCGTCCCCAGTAACCGTCCCTGCACAATCAACGGTTGTCCAGCATAAGCCGTGATGCCCATTGAGTTGACAAGCTGCGCGTTGGGATGGGTGGAGATTTGCGAGCGATCGAAGACAATTTGCTGCCGCTCTTGTGCCACCAGTCCGCAAAGATATTCACCAACTTCAATCCATTCGAGCAACTGAGCCGCTGCCTCAGAGATTCCGCCATAGTTATTCAGATGCAGCATTAGCTGCTGGTCTTTTTCCTCGACCATGTAGTTGTAGTAACAATCCAACTGTAGCTGGGCTGAGAGTTTGTTAAACAAGTTATTCATCAGCTGCATGGGATGTTCCGTGGCTAGTAAATCGCTGGTCGTTTCATACAGCAGATGCAGCCTTTCCTCTGCTCGTTTGCGTTCGGTGATGTCGAGTGCGGTTCCCAGGAACCCAACCGCTTGCTTGGACACTCCCTCTCCCTCTAATTGCACCTGCCCATTAGCGAATAGCCACCGCTCAGTTCCATCCTTCCACACGATCCGATAGTCAATTTCATAAGTACCTGCCGACATCGGGTCGAGCGCATTGCTGATAGTGTTGACTACACGCTCGCGATCGTCTGGGTGGATGCGCTCTATTACCATCGGCAAAGGGATAAGCGCGGTGTCATCTGGTTCGCCCCAAATCTCGCGCATTCGCTTGTCCAACTCGACGAGGTTCGTATTGGGGTCATAATGCCAAGTTCCAAGCCGACTGATGTTAACGGCAAGCTGTGCGCGTTCCTCACTTTGGTGTAGAGCTTTTTGTGCTTGTTTGCGCTCGCTAATATCTTCTATTAAGCCGTCAATAACGGTTGTACCATCTACTTGGGTAAAAGTTGTACTAATTCGCACCCAAATTAAACTACCATTCGCTCGTTGCAATTGCATTTCGCGATCGCGGATTTCGCTATTTTGCTTTAATTGGTTGAGAACTTGGGCATAGTCCAATGGTTGGAAATAAGGCTCAAGGGTTTGACTTGCTGGAATTTCAGTTAGAGAATTTAAACCTAACAGCCGCAGAAATGCGGGATTACCTTCGAGTAAAATACCATCTGTCGTTAAGCGATAAATTCCTACATTTAAATTATTCAGCAAAGTTTGAAAGCGTGATTCTAGCCTGACTGCTTTACGTTGAGTTTCAGTCCGCTCTATTGCTCGGCGGACTGCTACGGGTAATCGAACATAGTGCTTAGGAGATTTAATGATGTAATCTTCCAATCCCGATTTCATCGCTTCAACGGCAACTTCCTGAGTACCACTACTGGTAAACATTATTACTGGGCAATCAGGATAACGGTTTTTAATTGCCCGGATCGCGGTTAAGCCATCACTCCAGCGTAATTGATAGTCCGTTATTACTAAATCAAACTGTCCTTTCTCCAGTGCTTCTTCCAAGTCTTTTGCTTGAACAATTTCGTGAAACTGGAGGTCAAAAAACTCTTGCTCTAGTACATGAATCGCCAGTAGGCGATCGTTCAAATTATCATCAATTAGAAGAATGCGTAACATTGAGCTACATTACATTTACGTAAGGGTAACAGTGACCAAAATGCCCAAAAAACGTTCAAACAGTTCAAAATTGCGGTCTTTCGTTAAAAATAATCCAGTGGAGATTGAGGGTTATAACAATTTCTACTAATTCGTTAAAAATAACTGGTTTAACTATGTAAGCATTTACACCTATGTCATAGACATGATTGATGTCGGCATACTCTCTCGATGAGGTGAGAACTACGACCGGTAAGCGCTTGAGTTCTGGTTGTTGCCGTAACCACATCAAAACCTCAGCCCCGGATCTGCGCGGGAGTTTTAGATCGAGCAAGATTAGTACAGGCAAGGGATAACGAGTGCGATCGCCATAAGGTTCCTCCCCTGACAGATACAACACTGCTGCATCGCCATCATTTACCACCTGAACTGGATTAACAATGTTAGCCTTGCGGAGCGCGCGTTGCAGCAGCAGCACATCTTTGTGATTATCCTCTACAAGTAAAATAGTGTCTTGCTCTTTACTCATGAAATTTTTGTTTTTAAAGGCAGAGGCAGAGGTGGAGGCGGAGGAGCAGGGGGCAGGGGGAAAGACAGTTTTTCAAAACTTACTGTGTGCCCCAAAGCGTGGGGCAAGGGTTTTGCACCAAATATTTAAGAGCGTAGAAAAAATTTTATGTTTGCCCGTAATCAAGAGGACTAAAAAATTTTAGGGATTTACATCTATAACTATAGGTAAATCTATCCAAAATCGGCTTCCTTGTCCAGGTTGGGATTCTACACCAACTTGTCCACCCATACGTTCGACTCCTTTGCGGACAATTGCTAAACCGATACCACTACCAGGATAAACTTCATAGCTGTGTAGGCGCTCAAAAACATTAAAGATACGTTTGTGGTGTGTTTCCTTAATACCAATGCCATTGTCTTGTACCCATAAACGAACCAATTTATTACGTTTTTCAGTCCATATCCGTAACTGAGGTTGGACTCCCGATGCAACAAATTTAATTGCATTGGTTAGCAAATTGGTAACTACTTGAATCAAAATAGTAGGGTTTCCCGTAACTTCAGCTAAAGGCTCTTCAACTTGCACTCTCGCCTGTCGCTGTGTTATCTCTAATTCTAGCTGTCTCAGTATTTGTATCATCAATAAAGATAAGTTAATAGGTTGTAATGGCATTTCAGTCCGGCTGAGACGACTGTATTCGAGCAAATCTTGAACAAGTTTGTCTGCTTGCTGTGTACTTGTAATAATGCGCTGCAAATAGTCTTGTTGGTTCTCTAGGTTAGATTCCCTATCCTGATTTTCTAGGAGGATTGAACCAAACGCTTGGATAGCACGTAATGGTTCTCGCAGATCGTGGGAAATTGAATAACTAAATGCTTCTAAATCTTGATTAGCCACTGCTAATTGCTGATTTGTCTGCGCTAAATATCGATTTGCTACTTCTAATTCAGCAGTACGCTCCCTGACTCGCTCCTCTAAGGTTTGATTGAGTTGCTGAACTTCAATTTCAGCTTGTTTACGAGATGTAATATCTTCAATTAAGCCATCTAGTACCTGTTGTCCCTCAAAGACATTCAGGGCTATGCTTAATCCTACCCAGATCGGTCTTCCATCTGCTCGTTGTAATTGAATCTCTTGCTCTTGCTGTTGAGATGGCGGCAGTTTTTGTAGTATTGAGTAGTATTCATGGATGTTCAATAGATTCATCGCTGAGGCTTGGAATAATGAATCCAGCCCCAACAATTCCAGAAACGCTGGGTTACACTCAATAAAATTTCCATCTGGATAAGTACGAAATATACCTACTTTTAATTGGTTGAGCAAACCTTGAAGACGGATTTCAAGTAAGCTAGCTCGTCGTTTGATTTCTGCTCGTTCTAATGCAAGTCGCACAGCAGCTGGTATGCGAATGTAGCGGTTGGGTAATTTGAGGACATAATCATCTAGCCCAGACTTCATTGCCTCTACCGCAATTTCTTCACTACCTGTATTAGTAAACATAATCACTGGACAGTTGGGATACTGTTGCTTAATTGTATATAAAACTTCTAGTCCAGTACTCCAGCCCAGTTGATAGTCGGTAATAACCAAATCGAATTCACCTGCTGCTAATGCACTAGCAAAGCTAGAGGCTTCGCGAATTTCTTGAGGTTGAAATTGCGGAAATTCTCGCCTCAGTTCTCGGATTACTAAAGCGCGATCGCCTGGATTGTCATCAATTATCAGAATGCGGAGTACTTGCGTCATTCGTATAATTACTGTGAGGAAGGGCTTTTGGCAGGGCAATCCAAAAGCGACTACCAGTACCTAATTGCGATTCTACTCCGGCTCGACCGCTCATTCGCTCTAACCCTTTGCGGACAATTGCTAAACCAATACCAGTACCTGGATAGATTTCAACGCCATGCAGTCGTTCAAACACCCGAAAAATGCGCTCTTGATGTTCTGGCGCAATGCCGATGCCGTTGTCTACAATAGACAATTGTATCGAATCTTGCTGCTCCTCTGCATAGATTTCTACTTTTGGCTGTATTCCAGGCTGCACAAATTTCATTGCATTGCTGAGTAAATTGGTTACTACCTGGATAAGCGTAGAGCGATGAGCCATCACTAGCGGCAAGGGTTTTGCTACCGTAACTTGTGCTTGCTGTTCTTGAAGTTCTTTGCTGAGTTGTTTTAAAGCTTCCTCAACAACATCAGTTAAATCAACTTTTTGGATTTGAATTTGGGCACGGCTGAGGCGGCTGTATGCCAGGAGTTCGGCAATTAGGGTGTCCATTTGGACTGCACCCTCTGTAATATATTGAATGTATTCTTGCCCAACGGAGTCTAGTTTGTCTGTGTAGTCTTCTTGCAATGCCTGAGCAAAGCCTTGCATAGTACGTAATGGTGCGCGTAAATCGTGCGATATCGTGTAAGTAAATGCTTTTAACTCTTGATTTGTTTCTTGCAACTGTGCAGTGCGTTCGGCAACACGCTGTTCTAGTTCCAAAGCGTAATTTTGAAGTTGTTCGCGTAGCAGAGATTGTTGGATAGCGATGGCTAACTGAGCCGCCACCTCAATCACAACATCTTGTGATTGAGCATCAAAAACAGCTGTCTGAGTCGCCGCTAAGTTGAGTTCTCCGAGCAGCGTTTCTTCAACTAACATCGGAATCCGCAAACAACAACGCATTCCTGCCGAATGCAACTGCGCTAAAATAGCTGGGTAAAGCTCAACATTTGTCAAGTCTTTAACATAACTAAGGTTTTGTCGCAAGCTTTGATTGGGCGCAAAGTCTGATACTGCCATCTTTGTACCTTCAAGCGGTTGTAATTCTTTAGTGCTGCTGCCTGCAACAATCTCAGCTGTGCCTGTCTCAAAATTAAATAGGGCAACAAATGCTTGCTCATAGGGTACTAACTGACGCATTTGGGTCAGCGCACTTCGGACTAGAGATTTAATCGACTCAGCTGCTAGAATTGCTCTGTCAATATTATGTAAAGCAGCAAGTCTTTGGGCAGAAAGCTGAACATTTTTAGTTTGTACTTGGGCAGTTTTGAGAGCATTCTCGTAATTGTCAGACACATGTGTAATTTGCCGTCGAATATAAAAGGCAAGGATGCCACCAGCAGCAAGCGACAGGATTATGCTAGTAAAGATGACTCGCTCAGTAGTCTGTTGGACTGCTTGGTTGCGCTGATACCGTAGCTGCTCTTCAGTAGCAATAAAATCAGTAATTTGATTTCGCATTACGTCCATGTGCTGTTTGCGAACCTTAATTGCTGATAGGGGTTCAGCTTCACCTTTTTGTTTGCGGGCGATCGCTTGAGAAATAGAGTTCTTCCAGACTGTTTGCTCTGCCTTAATTTGCCTTAAGCGTTGACTTTGTTGGGGATTATCTGAAACTAAATCGCCCAACCGATCGAAAGTAATATGAATGGTAGAGTTAGCTTGCTGATAAGGTTTAAGAAATTCTGGCTCACTTGTGATCTGGTATCCACGTACTCCTGTCTCCAGATCCAGTAATAGTTTTTGTAAGTTATTTGCTTGGGCAATTACTCGATCGGTGTGGTCAACCCATTGCATAGCCCAAAGCAGGCGGTTAATTTGCCAGATTGAAACTCCTGACAATGACAATAACAAGATAATTGGCAGAGCGATCGCGCCGATCAACCTACGCCTGAATGCAACTTGAGTAATTTGTAGCATTTACTTATGCTATAGCAGCACTTGTACAGTAAACCTCTTGCATAAGTCGAATAGACCCCTCTTAATCCCCCCTTATAAAAAGGGGAAACTTGAAATCTTGCTCCCTCCCCTTTATAAGGGGAGGGTTGGGGAGGGGTGATTCAAGGATTTTTGCAAGAGGTCTAGTAAACGACACTATCTTGAAAATAACTTTGTTTACGTAGCTGCTTTGAACACGAGCTTCAGGACTGTCTAGAGGACAACGCCAACTTCTGTTGTCATTAGACCTCTTGCATAAATCAAAAATAAGAAAGAACCCCACCCCGCCAAAGCTACGCTTTGTCTCCCCTCCCGAAGAGCGGGGAGGGATTGGGGGTGGGGTGTTAGAGATTTTTGCAAGAGGTCTATTGTTTTTTCTTCATCACATTTCTAGCTTTCGGCCAACCATATACCACAAACCCACGGCATAGCGGATGTAATTGAGTTCTGTAAAACCTGCTTTCGCAAACTCGTACTCGAAGTTGAAATGGATAAAGTCATCCAACCACGGTTCTTGAAAAGAAGCACTCAGGGCGTATTCACCCCGATAAGTATCAGCATATAGTACCCAGCCTCCGGGTTTGGTAATCCGGTACATCTCCTTCAGAATCTTAGGAGTCCACTCTTTAGGTGTCTCGTGAAAGAGTAGTGATGATGTGACAAGATCGAAGGAGTTGTCAGGGTAGCCAGTGTTACGAGCATCCACCTGCTCGAACGATGCCCGCTCACTCAATCCAGCCTTGCTAAATTTGTGCTGACTAATCACCAGCATATAAGGTGAAACATCAGTAATGCGAAAAGTAGCCTGTGAAAATCGCTGTGCCAGTGCCAGCGCTCCACCAGCCGTACCTGCACCAAGCTCTAGCACCGTCTCAATTTGAGCGTCTTCAGGAATTAGTTCAGCCATTGTCTGGCGCAACTGCTGACAACTAACATTGTGGCTGAGGGGAATAATCGCATCCATCGCAGCATCCCAGGCTAAACACGACTGAGGGTTAGTGTAGGAATCAGTTGACCCATGAATGGGAGCGTGGATATAGTCAGGGTAATATTCATGCTCAGTATGGTAGCCTTTGAGTTCCTCTTGCCAATTAATTGAAGCATATTCCTGCATTACTGAGGGCATCGCTGCGGTGATGCGTTGAATTACCTCGGTTCGATACGCTTGTTTTTTCTCTGCGTTCCATCTCGGCATAATCATCTCCTACTTACACTCGTTACTCGTGTTCCTAGATTCCAATCTGGGAACGAGAAATAAACTGCAAATACAATAGAGCAATACTCCAGACAGTTTTTAATTGAGACAATAGACCTCTTGCAAAAGTGACTTTTGCACTTTTGTGGGTAAAGGGGAAAGGTTAAAGGTTAAAGGTTTTTTGTTATTCCTTTCCCCCTTACCCTTTTCCCGACAAATGCCAAGAAGTCTAATTCACAAGAAAGCTATCGATCCCATTAGAGTGCTGATTAGAACAACCAAGCACGGAACGATAGCTATATGTAAATTGTACCGAGTACGTTACGCTGTCGCTAACCCTCAATACATTTATTGGAGTATTGGATAATTTATTTTTTGATATTCCTTAAGACCTGAAAATCGCAGGCAAAAATAAAGTTAACTGTTTAAATTTAAGTAAATACTGAAAAAAGTCTGAAAAATTCCGCTAAAGTCTTATTTAAAACAAACTTTATTCTTTTTAAAAATGAATATAGAAGAAGCACTAGTAATTTTAGATACATTTCTTGAACATGGCTTAAGTGATGTTCAAGAAATCATATTTCGTAAAGCTTGGGAAGGACAAACTTATCCAGATATCGCCGAAAGCTGTGGTTACGATGCCAATTATATAAAAGATGTTGGTTCTAAGTTATGGAAGTTACTTTCACAAGCTTTCGGGGAAGAGGTGACAAAAAGTAATTTTCGCTCAGTATTGAGACGGCGAGGCCTCCAGCGGGCTTTGCCTACGCAAAATAGCGTTTTGTCAGAAAAACTACAACCTGTGCCAGCAGTCTTGAGACAGTCTCAGCCAACAAACAGAGCCAAAGATGGAATATCAGCGTCTTCTTTGGTAATCGAAAAACAAGACGAGAGAAAAACCCCAGTCTCTAATCCCGACTTTTTAGAAAATCCTGGTGGCTCAGTGCCCCTAAATTCCTTTTTTTACATAGAACGTCCGCCAATTGAAGAACGCACCTATACCGAAATCAATAAACCTGGAAGCCTAATCAGAATCAAAGCCCCCAGCAAAATGGGAAAAACCTCCCTAATGCACAGAATTCTGACTCATGCCAAACAGACTGGGGTACACACTGTACAAATCGGTTTACAGAGGGCAGATAGTCAAGTTTTCACTAGCTTGGAAAAATTCTTACGCTGGTTTTGTGCTAACGTCAGTCGGCAGTTGAACCTAGAAATCAGACTAGATGATTATTGGGATGAAGATATTGGTAGCAAAGTTAGCTGCACATTGTATTTACAGGAGTATTTGCTAGAAAAAATCGACGCTCCGGTAGTCTTAGCTTTGGATGAAGTGAATCGAATTTTCGAGTATCCAGAAATCTCTAAAGATTTTCTACCGCTACTGCGTTCTTGGTATGAGGATGCTTCCGAATTAGAAATCTGGCAAAAACTGCGATTAGTAGTAGTTCATGCCACAGAAGCTTATATCCCACTAGATATTAATCAATCACCTTTCAATGTGGGATTGCCGATTAAGTTATCAGAATTTAGTTTAGAGCAGATGCAGGATTTGGCAGTGCGTCATGGATTGGATTGGGCTAAAGGTGAGAAAGGATTGGAAAAGCTGGCTTTGCTACGAGCGATGATTGGCGGTCATCCTTATTTAGCTCGTCTGGCTCTTTATAACCTGGGAAATCAAACAGTAACCCTAGAGCAGCTATTACAAGAGGCTCCCACAATTGCCGGTATTTATAGCAACTATTTACGCCATCATCTAGCCAATCTCCAAGAACATCCAGAACTTGCGATCGCACTCAAACGGGTAGTTACCTCTCCCACAAGTGTACAACTAGAAGCGATCGCTGCTTATAAATTAGAAAGTATGGGTCTGATAAAACTTGAAGGAAATCAGGCAATGCCTAGCTGTGAGTTATATCAGCTGTATTTCCGAGAGCAATTAACCTAAACGCTATGAATAAATATGAATATCAAATTGGCGGTAGTCTCAAAGTCGATGCTCCTAGCTATGTAGAACGGCAGGCTGACTTTGAACTTTATAATGCTTTAATTCAAGGGGAATTTTGTTATGTATTTAGTTCCCGACAAATGGGTAAATCTAGTTTGCGGTTACAAACAAGACATAAATTAGAACAAGCAGGCTACAGTTGTGCTTCTATCGATATGACTCGGATCGGCAACGGCAATATTACTCCTGCTCAATGGTATAAGGGCATAGTAGTTGACTTATTAAGGAGCTTTAATCTCTTTAGCAAAGTTAATATCAAAGCTTGGTGGTCGGAGCGTGAAGATTTACCTGCATTACAGCGATTGAGCCAGTTTGTTGAAGACATTTTGTTAGTTGAACTAAAAACTGCAAAAATATTCATTTTTATTGATGAAATTGATAGTGTTTTAGGTTTAAACTTCCCAGTAGTCGATTTTTTTACTTTAATTCGCTCATGCTACAATCAACGAGCCGAAAATCCAGAATATAACCGTCTAACTTGGGCGCTGTTCGGAGTCGCAACCCCTTCAGATTTGATTGCCGATCGCAACTGTACCCCATTTAATATTGGTAAATCTATTGAACTACACGGCTTTAAGTTATCGGAAGTTCAGCCATTAGCGGCAGGTTTAGAAAATAAAGTAGCTAATCCGATGGCAGTCCTCAAAGAAATTTTAGCTTGGACAAATGGGCAGCCATTTCTGACTCAAAAACTATGTCAGATAGTGGTACAAGAAAGAAACTCTGGAAGTAAAAATGTTGAAGATCACAGAAGTATAGAAGTTGATGAGCGTTATAAATTGGATAATCATTTACCGATTATCAATCAACATCTGATAAATTTTTATTACCAATTTCCCTTGTTAATTCTAGAAAAACTAGTGCAAACCCATATTATTGAGAAATGGGAAGCAAAAGACGATCCAGAGCATTTGAAAACAATCCGCGATCGCCTGCTGATAAATGAGCAGCGTGCTGGAGGTTTGCTGGGAATGTACCAGCAAATTTTACAAGGTATTCAGGTAGCTAGTGATGAAGGAGAAGAACAAATAGAACTGCTGTTGTCGGGGTTAGTAACCAAGCAGCAAGGGCAACTAATAGTAAAGAATCGGATTTATGAAGAGGTTTTCAATCAATCTTGGGTAGAAAAACAATTAGCAAAATTACGACCATACTCTCAAGCATTCAACGCTTGGGTAGCCTCAGATCGCTGCGATCATTCCCGACTATTACGCGGGACAGCTTTACATGAAGCTCTAGCTTGGTCACAAGGCAAAAGCTTAAGCGATTTAGATTATCAGTTTTTAGCAGCTAGCCAAGAATGCGATCGGCGAGAAGTTGAGACATGGTTAGAAGCAGAACGAACAAAAGAAGTTAAAGCTAGACTAGTTCAAGAGCAAAAAGCAGCTAGATTTCAAAGATTATTTTTTCTAGGCGCATTCGGTTGGGCATTGATAGTTGTTTTGGGATTGGCGATGGTGACTTTCGAGTATAAAAAACACTGTTCAGTGACCTCAAAGCAATTACTACATCAACCATAATACTAATTCGCAATTTGCAAGAAACGCTGCTTCGCTATCACTGTCTAGAATTTTCTGAAGAACCGCAAGAAAAAATATATTTTGTAGGTTGGGTGGAGTGAAACGCAACCCAACATTACCACCAAATTTTATGTTGGGTTACGCAATCGCTGCACCCAACCTACAAAACTTATATGTTTACCTATTAAGTCTTAACCTTATATGTTTACCCATAGCTAAGACCGCAAAAAAGTGATGAAAGGGATAATTTTTTATATAATAGTATCAGTAGTAATCTCAGCAATCATAGGATCGCTCTGGGCAATAATTTATCTACTGTATAGCCAAAATCTTCAAGTAACTCTCAAGTTATTTTTCTACTCATTTTTGGGAGGATTGCTTGGTGGAATAATTGGTGCTTTTATTGGTTATTTAGTTGGTTCGAGGGTATCTAAAGAAGCACCAGGTTCTATCTTTATTGGCTCTGAAGGCTTCGCCTGGTTCTTTTGTATTTTAATTTTCTGGATTATAGGCATTATTTTAGGAGCAGTTTTAGGAGGATTGATTTTCATCAGATTTTATTCATAATCATTTCTGGATAAATACGTGTTTTTAGCTCTATTCGTGCGTATTTATTTTATGTTTTGTCGAATTCCGATCGTTACTGTTATGTGTTTAACTAGAAACTTTTACGGTTCATAATACTATACATATATAAATGAAAACTCAAACTATCATAGCAATCGTAACGACTCCAATAGTAATTTTAGGAATGCTTGGAGCGATTTGGGCAATATTTTATTTCAGATGTACCCAAAATATTCAAGCAAGTTTTGAATTGTTTTTCTACTTCTTTTGTGCCGGTTTGATTGCTGGAATAGTTGGTCTAATTACTGTTATTTTCTTTCAGTCGATTTAAGTTATTAAAGTACCAGGTTTGGGATGGACATTATTAGAAGGTTCTTTTAGAGAGAGTACGCTAGTAGTACTTATTTGTTCATGCCCAAATAGCATTTAGAATAAATCCTCTATCTCAGCATATTTCCGCAACCGTGGTAGACACTGACGTTGATAAAAACTGCTTAATGTCGCAATTGACAGCCCAAAGTCTTTAGATAATTCTTTCCAGCTAACTTCCGGGGGTAAGCGTTTGAGAATTAATACCTGACAATTTACGTCTGGACGCCCTTTAATGTGAGTACTACGTAGTTCCATATCCGAGTCTGTCTCCACCCATGTCTCCAGGTTTTCCAAAATGGGAGGTGCTTGGGGGGTAGCTGGTATATTATCTATCGGGTCAATAGTTTCACCAATTTCACCTGACTTAGACTGACGAACTCCAAAGGAGACTGTTGTGGCTTTTTCCCGGTTTTGGTTGAGATAAAAGTCTTGTAGTCTGCGTTTTAGGTAAGCATCCAGCCAATTAATTACACTACCTTGAGTGGAGTCATAGGCTTGACCTGTCAGACCATCACAAACATTGCGACAGAAATACAACCAAGTTTGTTGCAGTGCGTCTTGATAGTAGGGAGTATTTTCCTTCCAGAGTTTACCTTGTGTCAAACGAATGATTTGCGTGAGCAACTTCTGACGTTGACGGCTTCCAGGTGAATGTCTACGAGCTTGGGTAACTAAGGATGTTAGCTGTTCATTTAGCTTCTCCTTAGCTGAAATGCTAGACAACGGACACCTGACTTCCTGGTTTACTGGTAGTGAATGACTCTGAATGCCTAAATCAGTAGTAACATCTTTTACAGTTAAAGAGCTGTTGCTCACCCGATCGGTTTCAACCGCAATGCTATCTATATTTCCTTGCTCAGATGCCTGAATACAGAGATGGATTGCTTCTTCAGGCGGGATAAAATCTTGGTTTATACTATTTTTTCGCATCTTCTTTTCTTCCCTGAAGTATTTTTTTTAGGCATACTTTGCAGACTTGATGCAGTAGCCAAGCATTTCGATGCTATCTATGATTATTTGTGAGATATCAGAGATGATAACAGCATGGTTGCAATGGGCAATACACTTTTGTTCGTTGATTCAATTCAATCCACATAATCAACTCAGTAAGAGGAAATAATTAAATGTAAAATGCAAATCAGAAGAACCTGTTACTGTTGGGGTTTTCCCTTCTGCTTCTACTTATTAGACCTTTTTGAGGTTTTGGATTGAAGTTTACTTTGACCATACCTTTAATTTAGTGAATCACTCACTTTTTAACAGCATGAAAAAGTCATAATTTGTCAGGAATTTTGCTGTCAAAGTTTTATTAATTTATGTAAAAAATGTCAGTAACGTCAGAAAAAATCTATTTTTCCACCTGTGTTAGCAGTTTTAGATTAGAAATCTTGACTAAAGGTCTATTCTAGCAATCTCAGACTACTTATTCATTTAGAGAACTTTTGATATAAAATACTTTAGCGGTTTGCTGAAATGATGTTATTAAGGGACTTCCAGAAAATAAATTATCCCATTTCCCGTTCATCAAAACGACTTTCTCGCCCCCTGCTCCCCTGCCTTCAAAGCGATGGAATATTTTTTTAATTGGAAGTCTCTTAGGAGATGATATCGCGGACACTAGCGCAATGGTACTCCTGTCCGTTTAACTCTAGATAATTGACAGTTATTTCTACGGTTATGTCCTGACCATCTTGAGTTCGTTGACTAGACTTAAAAGTGAGAGAGCCTTTTTGTCTAACTTCTTCCCAATGCGATCGCCAAGTAATCGTCGAAAAATTTGGATCTATATCGTAAACAGTCATGGTCAGTAATTGTGCGCGGGAGTAGCCAAGATGACGACAGGCGGCTTCATTCACGTAGACAAGCTGGGCATCCGAATTTACAAAAAAAATAGAATCCTTAAATTTATCTAAATAAAACTGACTGAGGCGCAGTGCTGATTCTGCCTTTTGGCGATCGCTAATTTCCTGCTGCAAAAGTATATTTTGCTGGGTCAGTTGTTTTTGCAACCTGCCGATAGTCAAGTTATTTTCTACACGGGCAAAAACCTCTTCTTCACTAAAAGGTTTGGTAATATAATCCACTCCCCCAACTGCAAAAGCTTTAACTTTGTCAAAAACTTCATCCAAGGCGCTAATAAAAATCACCGGAATATCGCGGGTTTTCTCTGAGGCTTTCAAATGTTGACAGACTTCATAACCATTCATTTCTGGCATCATGATGTCAAGCAAAATTAAATCGGGCGGTGCAGCTTGTGCTGTTTTCAAAGCTGTTTGTCCGTTAATAACTCTCCGAATTTCATAGCCAACCTGAGTTAGCATAGCGGATAAAAGTCGCAGATTATCGGGTGTATCATCAACAACAAGAATATTTGCTTTTGGTAGCTGAACTTGATGGTTATCCATATTTATTAGAACTAATTTATTAGAAAATAATTCAACAGCCAGAAATCATAATTCAAAATTAAATTAGAGTCCGACTGGTGAATGTTTTAAGATCCCCACCAAAACTTTTAGTGCATTCACTACACAAAGATTTATTGATGTTTAATTAGTGGCAGATATCATATCAACTCTGGCTCATTAGTTATAATTTCCACAGTCATTGCACTCCACACGCCAGATGTGTTTAATAAATAATTAAGCGGACATCATATTAATCCCCCCATTTATTGTTCTGACTCCTAAATTCTGACTCCTAAATTCTGACCCCTGAATTCTGATTCAAAAATCATTTTTTACGATTGTGTTAAATCAATAACTTTATCAATGCGAAAGTTATTAACCCAATCAGACAGAGTGTTTGTCAAAAGAGCAGATTCTTCAGGAATTTGCTCAAGCAAGCTAAAAATCAGCTTTTCATCAGTACACAGTGCCGCTTGGTGGAGCTGTGCTACCCATTCAGTAGGCATCTGAGCCAGCATCTCTTCTAATGATAAAAGTTTCAGGTCGGAATTTTCAGCAAATTCGTCTTTTTGAAGGGGTTTCTCTGCATATATATAGCGCACCCCTAAATATTTAGACATCATATTTAAGATTACTTCCTCTCGGAACGGCTTACGTACAAAATCGTTGCAGCCAGCCGATAAAACCACAAAGCGCTCCTCATCAAAAGCACTAGCAGTTAGGGCAATAATCACAGTAGCTTGACCTTTTAAAGTAGCTCTAATTTGTTTAGTAGCTTCATACCCATCCATTACAGGCATCCGCATATCCATCCAAATCAGTTGTGGTTCCCAAGTTTCCCAAAGAGTCACCCCTTCTTGACCATTTTCTGCATGACGTACCTCGAAGCCAAGGGATACTAGCATCTTGACTAAGAGTTGGCGATTTTCCCATTTATCTTCAACTACTAAGATTCGGTATTTTGGTTGATTAGGCTCTAAACCAATTACTTGTCGTTTTAGCTGTAGAATTGGAGCTTCAGCTACTTCTGCTAAACTAATTTGCAGATCGAAAGAAAAAATCGTTCCTTGTCCCAAAGTACTGTTAACAGTAATACTTCCCCCCATTAGATGCACAAATTGTTGGCTAATAGTTAAACCCAAACCTGTTCCTTGCTGAGATTTTCGACCTGCTTCTGTTTGAACAAAGGGTTTAAACAACTTTTCAATTTCGGCAGGTGCAATCCCTGTCCCAGTATCTTCAACTTCAAAATGAAGCCAAAAGAATGACGGACGAGAGTTGCTTATTACTTGTGTCCCTTCTTGTTGCTGTAGTTTACTTTCTTCTTTCATTCTCACTCGTAAACTGACGCCACCTTCTTGAGTAAATTTGATAGCATTACCAAGGAGATTAATCAAAATTTGACGCAATTTACTTTCATCTGTATGCACATATCTAGGAACTTCCGGTCTACGTTCAAACATCAACTGTAAACCTTTGGATTCCGCTTTAATTTGAAACATCTCTTCAAGTGAATCAAGTAGAGCGTACAAGTCAAAGCTATTGTTATTCAGTGTCGTTAAACCCGCCTCAATTTTGGACATTGACAACACATCATTAATCAAGGTAAGCAAATGTTCTCCACTGCGACTGATAATTTCTAAATGTTCCAACTGAGAAACATTGATAGAAGAATCGCGCATCATTAACTGAGTAAAGCCAAGGATGCTGTTTAGAGGAGTACGAAGTTCGTGACTCATGTTTGCAAGAAATTCGCTTTTGGCACGGTTGGCAGTTTCGGCTTCTTTGGCTTTTAGTTCTAATCTATGGCTATAATTCTCTAACTGTTCGCCAGAAATTTTTAACTGTCGCGTTAGCCAAGACACTCCAATCAATAGAAATCCCATTGATAAGAATCCCACTAGCATCATCGTTCCTGCTAATCGTTGAGCCGGTGCAAAGGCTTCTTCCTGGTTCATCTCCACCATTAAGGCTAGGTCTTGGTCATTGAGCCAGTGATATACCCCAATTACTAATACTCCAGCATAGTTTGGATAAAGTCCTTGACCACTAATTCCACCCATTGCTGCATCAATACCTTGGCTGCTAACTCCTTGAGAAAAGTCCGATGTTTTATCTTTCTCTTTAGAAATAAAAGCGTTTTTAGTTACTAAAGAACCAACTAAATAAGTTTCTCCGCTCTTACCTAAGCCTGTACGTTCCCGTACAATTTGATCTATTCTGCTTAAATTTAGATCGGCTAAAAGAACACCTTGACGTACCTTGGCTGCATCACGTAGAGGGGTTGCAAAAGTAACTGATGGCTTACCAGTAATCGGTGAGGCATAAAAGATGGGGGCAAAAGAGTCTCCTGGCTGAATCTGTTCAATATAGGTGATGTTAGCTGAAATTTCATATTGACCTTCACGCTGTTTATTAGTAGATAAAATAATCCGATTGCTCCGGTCAAGAATGGAAATTTCTCCCAGACTTGGCTTGATTGTAGCCATGTTTGCAAGATAATTTGAGAGAACTTTGTAAGCTTTTCGATAATTTGCGTCGGCGGGTTTGGAATTTAAAAGGATTTGAAAATTATTTTGTACGTCTGGAAACTGAGTTACTAAGAGAAAGTCTCGTTCTTGGTCTTCAAACCAACGGGTAATTTCTTCTTCTTTGAGAGTGGCAGCAGCACTGAGCCGTTCAAAAGCAGCTTGCTTCAAAGCTTCCCTCGCATTGATAAAAGCAAATCCTCCTACTACACCTACAGTTACCAAGGATAGGAATAAGAAGGAACTGGCAACTTTAATAGTTAGGTGCTGATTCCAGAAGTTCATATATTTACAACTTGTTTCTTATTCTAAAGATATTTATCTTTTTTATTATTCATGTAGATAGGTTATTCCTTTAGTTAATATAAATAATTATTGATTACCATTGAGCAAAAATCTGTTTTATCTGCTTAATTGCTTCATCAGTTGCTTGCTCTGGAGAAATTTTATCTACAATTATTTGATTCAGAGCTTTTCCCCAGATATTCTCCTCTAACACTACGCTGTATGCCGGGTTTTGGACATAATAAAACAACCGCGTTGAACCTTCCGTCACCGTCTTAACAGCAGTTGAAACGTGTGGGTCAGCTGGGTTTTTCCAAAAAGGGTCTTGCCAAAGTGTCTTGATGACAGGTAAATTACAACCTCCAGCAGCTTTCAGATACTTATCTATCACCTGTGATTGGGTGAGATATGCAAGAAAATCCAAAGCTTTTTTCTGTTGCTGGGAATCAGCGAACAAAACTGCTTGCCGAAGTGTGACTAGATAACGCATTGGCTTGCCGTTGGGTTTGTTGGGAAATTTTAAAATACCAAGCTTATGGCGATAGGTGTCGGGATCTTGGCGCACAGAGCAAGGAATTGAGAGGGTGTTGTTAGGAGTCATCATCACCACACGGTTGAGCAAGCTGCGATTATTGTCTGGATTTAACCAATTGAGTGCATCTGGTGGCACATAACCTTGTTGGTAAAATTTGGTATACCAATCTAATGCCTGAATAATTTTTTGTCTGACCTTTGGCTCGTCGATCAAAAGTTTACCTTTTGAGTTAAGAATTTGTATATCGTATGCTTCTAAAATATGCTCAAAAAAGATGTAGGTATCTGAAGCTCCAGTAGAAAAAGGAAAACCTAGTCCATAAATATGCTGTTTTTGCTGTTTTGCCCGTAATTTGTTCTGCACTTGTTTCCAAAATTCCCAAAAACCATTCCAATCTTTGGGGATATCGCTTTCAGTGCGACCTATTTGCTTTAGCAAGTCTCGCCAGTAGAAAATGTGAACTGTTGCCTGATTGATTGGAACTGCATAGTAGCTTCGTTTTTTTGCAGCATGATTGTAATAATTAACAGCTTGCAGGGCATATTCAGGATAAAGATTTTTGACTGGCTCAATTACATCCGTTACATCCGCCAGCTTTCCTTCCCAAGCCAAATGCGGATTCAACGCTCTCTCAGCGCCGTAACTCATCATGATATCGGGTGGATTACCCGCCTGAATAGCTCTACGCGCCTTCTGCGGTAGCTCATCGCCGATATAGAAGGAAAGCTTGACTTGATTATTAGTTTGTTTTTCCCAGTTGCTTACCAACTGCTTGATTGCTTCATCCTCATCGACAGTAAAACCTTTATCCCACCAAATCTTTAAAACTGTGTTGTCAGTAGGCGAATGGGTGACTGAAGATTGTTTTAATTGAGAGGTATTAGTACATGCAATAATTATCAAACTGAGTGTCAATACGATGAACACATATCTGCGATAATGGTAATATTGCGGCTGATTATGAAAGCCTTTAGCAATTTGACTAGCTTTTGTTTTAAATGTCATATTTGTAAAAGCTTAGTGCCATTGGTCAAAAATTTGCTTAATTCGGGCGATCGCTTCATCACCTGCTTGCTCTGGAGAAATTTTATCTACAACAATTCGATTAAGCGCCTTACCCCAAACATTATCTTTTAAAACTAAGCTATAAGCTGGGTTTTGCACAAAATAAAATGGGCGAGTTTCTCTGTTGAGAAATATATTAATGGCAGTCGAGAGATAAGGATCTTTGGAATTTTTCCAAAAAGGATCTTCCCACGCCGATGTTAAAACTGGTAAATGACGGCCTCCAGAAGCCTTGAGATAATTTCCCATCACTTCTGGTTGTATTAAGTATGCAAGAAACTCCTTAGCTAGTTTCTGTTTCTGAGAATCAGCAAATAAAAACGCTTCCTTAACTGTAATTAAGTAGCGCATTGGCAAGCCATTGGGTTTATTTGGAAACTCTAAGATACCAAGTTTTTGATAATATGTATCAGGGTTTTGCCGCACAGCAGCAGGAATTGAAAGCGAGTTGTTAGGAGTCATAACCACGCTTTGATTAAGTAAACTACGATTATTATCTGGATTCAACCAATTTATGGCATCTGGTGGTACATAGCCTTGCTGATAAAAATTTGTATACCATTTTAAACTGTTAATAATGCCTTGACGCACTTTCAGGTCGTCAAGGATAAGTTTATCCATAGAATCTAAAATTTGCACGTCGTATGCTTCTAAAATCTGCTCAAACAAGTAGTATGTATCAGCAGAACTAATGCCGAAGGTAAATCCTAATCCACAAATATTTGGTTTTTTATCTGGTATTTGTTTTGTCCGCAAGTCATCCTGTATTGGTTTCCAAAGCTCCCAAAAAGCATCCCAATCTTTTGGTATATCACTTTCTTTACGACCTATTTGCTTTAGCAAATCTCGCCAGTAAAAAATGTGAATAGTTGCTTGGCTCATTGGCAGAGCATAGTAGCTTCGCTTTTGAGTAACATTGTTATAAGACTGAACAGTTTTGAGGATTTTTTCTGGGTAAAAACTTTTAAGTGGCTCAATTACATCTGATACATCTGCTAGTTTGCCTTCCCAACTTAAACGAGGAATAATTTCTCGGTCGGCAGTATAACTGGTAACAATATCAGGTAGATTACCAGCCTGAATTTCTCTTTGAATTTTCCGTGTTAGCTCATCTGTAGAATATAAAGAAAGCTTGATTTTGTTGCCAGTTTGTTTTTCCCACTGGCTAACTAGTTGCTTGAGAGCTTCATCCTCTTCCTGAGTAAACCCTTTATCCCACCAAATCCTTAAATCAGTAGTTTCACTGGATAACTTATTAAATGGGGAAGGCGAGGATTGATATGTATTAGTGCAAGCAACAATTATTAAGCAGAGGATTAATGCAATGAGTGCGTAGAGGCGATCGCTAAAAGCTTCTTTAGCTCTGTGCTGATTCTTCAAAACCTGAGTAATCTGACTGGCTTTTTTTCTGGACACCACACTTCTAAAGCTTATATTTAAACTGAATAGATACAGCAGAATTCAGAATTCAGAAGTCAGAATTCAGGAGTAAAACACGCTTTATATCTGAGTAACAGATTTAGCTTGTTTGTCTTACAACTTGAAATCTGCTGTATATTCAATTTAAGGCTTTTTGTCGATCTCTCAATAATTTACAAGCGATCGCTCTTAAAAGAGATGGGTAACTGCTTGCTCTTGGATCGGACGGAGCGCGTTAGCAAAGCAAAGCGGTAGCATATCGCCTCGCCATTTGCACTGATTGAAACAATTATTCTACCGCGTGGTTTCATAATTCCATTGATGAAGCGAATGCGAGGTGCTGAATATAACACCTCGCATTCTGAAGATTTCTATTTGACTGTAGGGTTGAGGATTAAACAACTACCAAGTTATTTTGACTTAGTGACACTCCACTAGATAGTTGGGCAAATTGTACCTGAGCAAATCCAGCCGCACTGCCATCTTGGTCAAAATATAGCGCGCCTGTAGTATTGTCATAGATAAATCGCTGATTGCTCGTTGTCGCAGATGTTCCAAGGGTAAAAGAGCTAGCTGAGAGTAAACCTGATGATAACGCACCACCAAAACCAGTAGCCGATACCTGAATCAGTTCATTAGTCGCATTGAAGTTATAAATATTATCAACGCCTTCATTGAAACTATTGAAAACAAAGGTATCAGTACCAGCTCCTCCATAAAGGTTATCATTACCCTTGCCACCTTTGAAGGTGTTTTTGCCAGAGGCACCAGAGGCTGTGAGAGTATCATTACCATCGCCTCCGTCCAGTAGATTATTGCCTGATGAATAGTCAACAATCAAGCGATCGTCACCAGCACCACCGTTAAGCGTATTATTCCCAGAGACAGTATAAGCTCCATAAGAGGAATATAAGGAGGCTGAACCAGCGGCTGTGAGAGTATCATTGCCATCGCCCCCATTCAGTAGGTTATTGCCTGATGAATAGTTAGTAACTAAGTTATCGTCACCAGCGCCACCATTGAGGGTGTTCTTACCAGAGATAGCATCAAGATCAAAATCGCCTCGGTAGTCGTCGTAGGAACCAGAGACGTTCAGAGAATCATTATCATCACCACCAGAGAGCGAATTATTCCCATTTGAATAGTCAGCACTCAAGTAATCCTTACCTGCACCGCCGAGAATCGTGTTATTTCCACGTCCCCCAGCCAGGGTATCGTTGCCATTGCTCCCCACAATCAAATCATCATAGTTCGTACCTGAGATATTTAATTGTTCGATATTCTTGTAGCTAACCTGATTCGGGCCTGCTGTAATCGAACCAGCATTAGTAGCAGCATTGAATGTCGAAGTGATTCCCTGGCTGATGGAATAGTTATAGAAAGACAACAAATCGTCACCCTTCCCTCCATCTATAGTATCTTTGCCGCGATCGCCTCCGGTGAGTGTATCGTTGCCATTGCCCCCGACAATCAAATCATCGTAGGCTGTACCTGAAATATTTAATCGTTCGATATTCTTGTAACTAACCTGATTCGTGCCTGATGTAATGGAGCCAGTGTTAGTAACAGCATTGAATGTCGAAGTGATTCCCTCACCCCCGCTAGAATTACTGTAATAATAACCTTCTAATAAATCATCACCTTTTCCGCCATCGATAGTATCATTGCCACTACTACTCCCGTAGAGCGAGATAGTATCGTTGCCATTACTCCCCACAATCAAGTCATTGTAGGCTGTACCTGAGATATGTAATCCTTCGATATTCTTGTAGTTAATCAGATCCGTGCCCGCCTTAATCGAGCCAGTGTTAGTAGCAGCATTGAATGTTGTTGTAATTCCCCCACTAGGATAGATATACGAAACGCTCAACAAATCGTTACCTGTTCCCCCATCTACTGTTTGAGTCGCTAAGGAAGATGGAGAAGTATATAGGACGAAAGAGAAGGAATCATTACCATTCTCTCCATTGAAAATGTTATTACCAAATTTGCCCTCGGCTTTTTTGTCGTCGTAATAGCCAGAGGCAAAGAAAGAATCATTGCCATCCCCCCCATTGAGAATGTTATCGCCCGTTGAATAGTTAACACTCAATTGATCGTCACCAGCACCACCATTGAGAGTGTTATTCCCGGAGGTAAAAGAGGCGGAATAGTCATATTCGCGAGAGGCGCTAAGAGAATCATTGCCATCTCCTCCATTCAGTAGGTTATCACCTGTTGAATAGTTAGCATCTAATTGATCGTCACCAGCACCACCGTTGAGAGTGTTATTGCCATCTGTCTTAGACGCAGAGAGATTATCATTGCCATCGCCACCAGAGATTAGGTTATCGCCTGTTGACGAGCTAGCACTGAATTGATCGTTACCAGCACCACCGTCAAGGATATTATCGCTTGTTGAATAATCAACATTCAAGTAATCGTTACCTTCGCCGCCAAAAATTGTATCATTGCCATAATTTGAATCGTTGCCACTACTGCCTCCGAAGAGTAAATCGTTGCCATTGCTTCCGACAATAAAATCAGCGTAGGTTGTACCTCTAATTTCTAATTGTTCGATATTGGTGTAGTTAATCCGATTTGTGCCAGCCTGAATTGAGCCAGTGTTAGTAGCAGCATCGAAACTCGAAGTGATAGCTTTAGTAGAACGGGTGTAATATACAGACAAATAATCCTGACCTGTTTCTCCATTTACACTTTGAGTCGTTAAGGAAGAGGGGGCAGTTTTTGAGACGGACAAATGGAAGTCATCATTACCAGCGCCTCCATTGAGAGTGTTTCTACCCCGGACTTCATCTGCGTAAAAGAAATCATCGCCGTCTTTGCCTGAAACCGTATTGTTACCAGCAGAATAGCTAATATCAAGGTAGTCATCCCCTGCATCTCCACTGAGGATGTTATTTCCAGAAGAATAGGAACCATCAAGGGTATCATTTCCCTCATCACCCCGCACTATGTTATTACCAGTACCACCACGGAGAGAGTCGTTACCCGTACCACCACGGAGGGAGTCGTTATCCGTACCACCAAGGAGAGTATCATTGCCTGCACCACCAATGAGGGTATCATTTCCGGCATCACCGCTTAAAAGGTCGTTGCCATTTTTGCCATCGATGATATCGTCACCCACTTTAGCGTTAATTGTATCTGCGTCCTGAGTACCCAATAGAGTATCTTTACCGTTGGTTCCAATAATATTCACCATAACTCTTACCTTCCTGAATCGATATTTTGAGTAACTTCAGCTATTAACTTGTTGTTAATGTTGTTTGAGGACATACGGAAATCGCCGAGAGTTGACGCTTTCGACATAGTGTTATGCCACCCTTGAGGGTTAGCATTTTCTCGAAGATTTACCCTATTGATGAGCTTTTAAGTAGGACTTATCTAACTGACTTGAAAAAGGCAAGAGGTGAGGCAGCCCCCGTCTTGGCGGTTCCCGTCGTTAGCGCTAGCGGTAGCGAGGAACGAGCGTCTGGGGGACTGCCGAACCCGTTCGCCTTGCGTCTCCGACAGGAGAAGGGCAGGAGATTCAAAGTTAAATTCTTTGCCTATTCCCTATTTCCTTTTTCATTCGTTATTTGTGTACCCGTTAATAATGCTAGTTAAGACTATCTAAGTCTTAGCATTCTACATATTTATGAGCGTGTATTTAGGAAAACAGATGGTTTAACACTTTTTTCTCATTCTCGATCCACAGATCAACCTAGCCATCACTGACAAAGTGTCGAAAAATCAAGCTTGAATGCCTAAAACCCACACTTCATATTTCTTCTCAAAGCGTAGCCCTACTGTGGTAAATATAGAGAATAATTCACTTTCGATAGGGAAATAATTTTTATGCAGTTGTTGTGGGCAATTGCCCGTAGGTATGTAGCTTAAAGATAGGGAACATCTAAATAACACTTTGATAACCATATCTGAAGATTTACTGAGATGTCCACACTTAAAGACATATCTTTGCATACTCTTTACATTATTTGCCGATCGGTATAATCTCAGTACTTGTCTTTATATATTCTTCATGTCTGAAAACCACTAATAATCCAAAATACAGCAGCTAAACAGCAGCTAAACAGCAGCTAAATAGTTAGTTTTATTTGCTCGTGTAGCGTGTCGTCGCCCTTAACAGACAAGCAAGCTGTGGGAGTTTTTGAAATCTAAGGTTATGCTGTGAGGTTGTGACGATAAGTTACAGGATTTGAAAGCGATCGCTCCAAAGGATTGCCATATTATTAAGAGCTATTTAAGAATAACCTCCACCAAACATACTCTCATAGCGTAGACGTAGCCCATCCTAACCATCGCTAAGAAACTACTGAGGACGGTGAATCTGAAACTCGATTATATTAGGAAGTTTTGGACAAAAATAGATTTTTATTCAAAAAAACAGTAGTCAGGAAATGAAGGCGTATTAATATAGTGGATTTCTTTAACCATGCCAATTTGAAAAAAGAATGCAATATCAATATATAGATATAAGAGAGTGTGCGAGTGTGCGTTCTGATTAGCAAAAATTTTTGAAATTGGCATCAGTATAGTATTCATATAGATGACAGTAAAGGTCAACTAGTACTTATAGATATATAAATTTATTCCTCTTCACTTCATTAATTCTTCATAAAATCAGTATTATACACGGTTACAAACATTTGTGTATCAATTTAACGTAGTATATGCTTCTTGTTTACAGCTATTTTCAGGTAAATAGACCACGCAGTAGGGGTACAAGGACTTGCGTCCCTACGACAGATATGATTCAAATACATGAAAACTGCTGTAATACCGTTTATTTGTGAAGCTGCATATAATTCACCCCCGATGGTATCTCTGCACGCGAACTGTTCGAGATCGTTATTCGGATAATGTAGGAACTCTGATGATTTCAAGGATCGTGCGATCGCAAACGACGAGATGACGGTACATCACTGCCAACGCCAGGATTCTTCTAGATTAACCACCTTGTATGGTAATTTCTGAGCTTGATAAATAAATGTAAAGAAGAAGTTGGTATTGCATAAACTTTGCTTTCTAGCTTGATGAATTAACTAAGAAACTAAAAAGTTGAAGGTACAAGATTGAAAATATCTTGTTATCTCCTTAATTAGTTGCTTCAACAACATAGTTCTTCTAAAGGAGAAAAAATGAGTACATTAGAGCAAAGTCTTAGTCAATTCCGAGCTTTACCAAAACCAGAGTCATCTCGATTAATTGACTTTGAAGAAGCAGAAATTCGTCCTGGTATAGTAAATGACACTTATATTTTAGTTGTCAAAGGAACGAAACCATACTTGAATTTGGAAGTGAATCTTGTGCCACTTGTATACGTCCAGCAACCTGAATATTGGGGAGTTGAGGTCGTTGGTACTTTGCCCGGAATCGGACTAACAGCGATCGCACCTTATATAGTTTCTCTGCCAGTAGACGGCATTCGTGGCAAACAAGGTATTGAAGTTATTGGCGCTAATGGTTCCAAGCAACTGCCTTTTCTAGATGTTAAGTATTCCTAATTCCCGACATGAATATGTGTAGAACCACCATCTTAAAAGCTGTTACAAAAGCTTAAAAACCGTCCGAAAATTTATTTTCAGGCTATTAGCTCAAGTTGATTTAAACGGACTAATAAAGTATTTTTAGTCCGTTTAAACCAATTCTTGCTATTAGAGGTTGTTTGAAAAGTTTTCTTCTCGGTAACAAAACGTTCTAGATCCCCCTAAATCCCCCTTAAAAAGGGGGACTTTGATTCCGGTTCCCCCCTTTTTAAGGGGGGCTAGGGGGGATCGGTTAGTGCCTAAAATCACAGCCAACCACTTTTCAAACAACCTCTTAGAGGTTGTTTGAAAAGTCTAATTTATTACTTGCCTCGGTGATTGGATGCTTTATGTCGGAGAATCCGCCCACCGCAGTGGCTTCGTCATGTCGATTTTGGATGCAAGGATTTACGATGCAAGGATTAACCTTTCCTTTAAAAAAGAGGCTTCAATGATGATTTTTTTAAATATTCTCCATAAATGGAGAGGCTTGAAACCTTTTTTCGATTTCAGATTTTGAGTTTAATCCTTGCATCCTTGCATCTAAAATCTAAAATTGTCTCGGTCAAATAGCGCACTTCGTACCGCTACGCTAACACGCTGTGCATCTTGGTATAATTATTTTTATTAACTGTACTTAGATCCTGAAACTTTAGTTTTAATTGATACTCCTAACCTCCTGCTTGGTTGTTGAGCGAATTGTCCTGACTTGTACTGAGTTTCGATTGCGCTCAATTACTGCGTAGTCGAAGTAGCGTAATCGTACCCCTTTGAGGAAGCAAGCTACTCTTGATAATACTCAAAGAAGAAACCAAAGGAAAAGTTGAGAAAAAACCCACCTCTTAAGAATCGATATGATAGACAAGTAAACAAAATTTAAAAAATATTTATCGAATGGTAGATCAATCATCTGGCTTGTCCAAGGTCAAAGACTCAATAACACAAAAACTCTTCTTGGGTAATGAACCTAATGCGGAGTTAATTGCAATTCTTACCGTTTACTTTGTCCAAGGAATTTTAGGGCTATCGCGTCTAGCCGTTAGCTTTTTTCTCAAAGATGAACTACTCCTGAGTCCAGTTCAGGTATCGACGCTAGTGGGAATTGTCTTCCTACCTTGGATGATCAAGCCAGTGTTTGGTTTTATCTCTGATGGCTTGCCCATATTTGGCTATCGTCGCCGTCCTTACTTGATTTTATCCGGGATACTGGGAACTGCTTCTTGGGTGAGTTTGGCCACAATAGTTCATACTAGCTGGGCAGCTACATTAGCGATCGCTCTTGGTTCTCTTAGTGTCGCCATGAGTGATGTCATCGTTGACTCGTTGGTTGTAGAACGAGCCAGAGGCGAATCGCAAGCAAAAGCCGGTTCACTACAATCTCTGTGCTGGGGTGCTTCTGCGATCGGAGGTTTAATAACAGCCTACTTTAGCGGTCTGCTGCTGCAATACTTTACTACCCGTACCGTCTTTGGGATTACCGCTTTATTTCCGCTGATCGTTTCAGGGGTAGCTTGGTTAATTGCTGAGTCCCCCGTTAGCCAAGATGCTCAAGATAGTAATCAGACCAACCCTTTACCAATAAAACATCAGCTGGGGCAGCTACGCCAAGCCATTAGCCAAAAAACAATTTGGCTACCAACGGCATTTATTTTCATCTGGCAAGCTACCCCAAATGCTGACTCAGCCTTTTTCTACTTCACTACCAACGAACTCCACTTTGAACCAGAATTTTTAGGGCGGGTGCATTTGGTAACAAGTTTCGCTTCTTTAGCAGGTGTTTGGATTTTTCAACGTTTCCTCAAAAGCATCCCTTTTCGCGTGATTTTTGTTTGGAGTACTGTCCTTTCCTCCATTTTGGGGATGACGATGCTGTTGTTAGTGACTCACACAAATAGGCTATTGGGTATAGATGACCACTGGTTTAGTTTAGGTGATAGCCTGGTTCTGACTGTGATGGGGAAAATTGCCTTTATGCAAGTGATGGTGCTAACAGCAAGGCTTTGTCCCTCTGGTGTGGAAGCGACATTATTTGCTTTGTTAATGTCAATCTATAATTCAGCCGGAACAGTTTCCCATGCATTCGGGGCATTAATCACCTATTGGCTGGGGATTACCGCAACGAACTTTGAATCACTTTGGCTCTTGGTGCTAATTACTAACCTCAGCACCCTATTACCCCTACCATTTATCAACTGGCTACCTGCTGCTGAAGAACAAACTGAGACACTCAAAAATGACGAAAAATCATTTTCGCCTGATTTGATCCCGGAGTTGGTACTGAGAGAACCAAAGTCAGAAATACTAGAATAGTGTAATACAGCAGTTTCTAAGTAAATCAGATCGAGAGTGCTGTTAGCGGAAAGCTAAGGTTAAGCCAGTGCTGAGTTAGGAGTTAAGAGTTAACAGTTAAAAGTTAGGAGTTAGGAGTTAAGAGTTAGGAGTTTTATTTATCTCGTTGTCCCTCGTCCCCTTGTCTCCCTCATCTCCCTGCCCCCTGCCCTATTTGGGTGAAACCATTTTTTCGCTGGCAATAATATGCAAATCGATGTTTTTGAGCAAGCGCACCAATTTTTGCGTCAAAGATCCTTTGAGGAGCATTTGCCAGCGCGATCGCTGACTTTCACCGATTACAATTTGAGTAATCCGATGTTTCTCGGCGACTTGGGCGATCGCATTAGCTATATTACTGTTGGTAATACGAAGAAAAGTACCTTCAAATTCTTTACAAAGTTTCTCACAAGTGTGGATATGCAAGCTTTCCTCCTTAGTGAGGAAGCGTTCTGGATCGGCAACAAACAAGGTATAAAGCGGCGCGTTCATATAGTTAGCCAGTCTCGCACCCCGGCGTAACAGCTGCACTGAGTTGGGATAAGTAGATACACACACCAAAACCCGCTCGTGAATATTACAAAATTGTCCGTTGGGAGTAGAGGCGATCGCATTTTCTTCTACGTTGTCTGCTACTTCCCGCAAAGCCAACTCCCGCAAAGCAATTAGGTTACGGCGTTGGAAAAAATTATCGAGTGATTGTTGGATTTTTGGCTGTGCGTAAATCTTCCCTTCTAATAACCGTTCTTGCAGTGTTTCTGGTGTGACATCTACTACCACTATTTCATCTGCTTCATCCATAATCCTGTCAGGAACCCGCTCGCGGACTACCACACCTGTAATTCTGGCTACTAAGTCGTTGAGACTTTCCAAATGTTGCACATTCATTGTGGAGTAGACATCAATCCCGGCTGTCAAAACTACTTCGACATCTTCGTAGCGTTTTTCGCGTGGAGAACCAGGAACATTGGTATGGGCAAGTTCATCGATTAAGACTAATTGCGGCGATCGCTTTAAAATAGCATCTGTATCCATATCTGTCAGCGTCAACTCACCGCGAGGATATTGCTTACGGGGTATAATTTCCAGTCCCTCTGCCTTTTCAGCCGTCTCCTTGCGTCCGTGGGTTTCCAAAAGCCCAACGACAACATCAATTCCTTCCTGTTTGAGTGCGTGTCCCTCTTCTAACATTCGGTAGGTTTTGCCTACTCCAGGAGCCATGCCAATAAAGATTTTATGCTTACCACGTCGTCGTGCTGGATAAAGCGAGTAACTTGCAGAATTTAGAGGCGCATTCCCAGCCGAACCAATATTACTACGATCTGACATTTCATTTTTAGTATCTGTATAATCCTAAGTAGGTTAGCGTAAAAATTTGTCGTTGGGATAAAGCAGTTCTTGCTGAACGCAGGAAAAGCAGGGGAGCAGGGGGCAGGGAGATGAGGGAGACAAAGAAAGAATAACTACTGACAAATGACCAATGACCAATGACAAATGACAAATGACAAATGACAAATTACTGATTTTGCTGACGATTAACATCTTGCAAGTCAAGAGCATAATTCAATCGGAGAACATTGACTCCTGGCTCACCAAAAATCCATAAAAATCTGCCCTCAGTAAACTTATAAATTAAACGTAGGATCTCATCTTCTTTTACTCCCCGCGCACCAGCAACCCGTGTCAATTGCTGCTTTGCTGCTTGAAAGGAAATATGCGGGTCTAAACCAGAACCAGAGGTATAAATTATATCAGCTATCGGCTGAAGATTTTCCTCTCGCAATTTATCTGCCTCTTCTAAAATCCGCTTTAGTAGTTCTGGATTGCTTGCAGCAAGATTGCTGGCTCCAGATATGCCAGTTGGCTTGGCTTTTTTGCCTTGGCTATATCTAACAGTACTGGGACGAGAATGGAAATATCGCTCAGATGTGAACACTTGACCAATCAAAGCGGAACCAATTGGTTCGCCTTTTAGATTAGGCATGATGCTGCCATTCGCTTGATAGGGCAAAAAAACTTGACCCACTACAAGAATTACCAGCGGATAGATGATTGCAGTCAACAACCAAAGCATTAGAGTTATAAAAATTGCTCTGATAGTTTCTCGAATAATAGCCATAAAAAGTTTTCCAATTGCGCCTATAATTTAATTTTTAATTTTTAATTTTTAATTCTTTTGCCTACCTAACAGGATATTACAAGATGCTGTTAGCAACAGCATAAACAACTGGGGCAGTTACCACATTCAAGCACAGCAAGATGAAAATAGCGAGTGGTAAATATTGACTTATTGGCATTTGTCTGGGAAAAGGGTAAAGAAACTCAAAATCCTTTCCCTTTAACCTTTACCCTTTCCCCTAAGAGTGCAAAAATTATGTTTGCAAGAGGTCTGTCGTTTATGCCATTGCGACTAAACAAAGGATATCGCCAAAGCAGTGCTGAATGAAAACGATATTTATTCATATTCTTCTTGTCCCTTCTATCAACAGGTAAAAGTAAAAATGTTTATTATTTTACTTTGGTCAAGATGCGATCGTTTCTCAGCGTCTCTACTTTTGCTATCCTTAAGCCAAACCTACAAGTGTAATCAGTACATCGATCAACTTAATGGCAATAAACGGTGCAATCACCCCACCTAAGCCGTAAATTAAGATATTACGTTGGAGTAACTGATTAGCTGTCAGCGGTCTAAACCTCACACCCTTTAATGCCAAGGGAATCAAAGCAGGAATAATCAAAGCATTATAAATCAATGCTGAGAGTACAGCAGATTTAGGGCTAGTCAAATTCATAATATTCAGGCTTTGCAAATTAGCAGCGACAAATATCACTGGAATAATTGCAAAGTATTTAGCAATATCATTAGCGATGGAAAATGTCGTTAATGCCCCGCGAGTAATCAACAATTGCTTACCAATACCAATGATATCGAGTAGCTTTGTAGGATCGGAGTCCAAATCGACCATGTTAGCGGCTTCTTTTGCAGCTTGCGTTCCTGTATTCATCGCCACGCCGACGTTAGCTTGAGCTAATGCTGGGGCATCATTAGTTCCATCTCCCGTCATGGCAACTAGTTTTCCTGCTGCTTGTTCCTGTTTAATGATACTGATTTTGTCTTCTGGTGTAGCTTCGGCAATGAAGTCATCAACCCCAGCTTCTTTAGCAATGACAGAAGCGGTAATTCGGTTGTCTCCGGTTAGCATGATGGTACGTACTCCCATCCGTCGCAGTGCAAGAAAGCGATCGCGGATACCAGGTTTAACTATATCTTTGAGATAAACAATCCCATAGATTTCGTTATCTAGGCTAACTGCTAGGGGTGTACCTCCCAAGCGAGAAACTCGTTCGTAGGCAGCATCCAATTCTGGCGTATCGCGTCCGTTGCGGGAACGGACAAATCCTTTAATAGCTTCTACTGCTCCCTTTCTGGCCTCATACCCACCAGGTAAATTCGTGCCACTCATCCGGGTTTTAGCGGAAAAACTGACTGCTTCTGCCTGAGTGGAATCAAAATCAAACCGTGCGCCTAACTTTTCTGCCAGTCGGACAATGGATTTTCCTTCTGGTGTATTGTCAAAGACACTAGCCGCCCAAGCAACATTAGCAATTTCCGACATTGAATGACCGTTGAGGGGAATAAACTCTTCTGCCAGACGGTTGCCGAGGGTAATTGTACCTGTTTTGTCGAGAAGTAAAGTATTGATATCACCACAGGCTTCGACTGCTCGTCCTGATGTGGCAATGACGTTAAATTGGGCAACTCGATCCATACCAGCAATACCGATGGTACTTAGTAAGCCGCCAATGGTGGTAGGAATTAACGCTACTAATAGGGCAATTAAAATTGGGACGTTAACTGGACTGTTGACATAGTAAGCAAGTGCAGGCAAGGTGACTACGACTAACAAAAACACTAAGCTCAAAACTGCTAACAATACCGTCAGGGCAATTTCATTGGGTGTTTTGCTGCGTTCTGCCCCTTCTACCAAGGCAATCATCCGGTCAATAAAGCCTTTGCCTGGGTCAGTAGTTATACGGATAATTAGTTCATCTGAGATAATCCGCGTTCCACCAGTGACGGAACTGGCAACATCGGAGCCTGATTCTTTTAATACTGGTGCAGATTCTCCAGTAATTGCCGATTCATCCACTGAGGCAACACCCATGATGACTTCACCATCGGCGGGGATGATATCGCCAGCAACGACGTAGATAGTATCCCCCTGTTTAAGGCTGGTGGATGAAACTTCACTAATTGTGCCATCGGCAGCAAGTTTTTTAGCGATCGCCTCTAACTTTGTTAACCGCAAGGCATCGGCTTGGGCTTTACCCCGTCCTTCTGCCACTGCTTCGGCAAAATTGGCAAACCAAACTGTAAAAAATAAAATCCCTGACAACAAGGCGTTGAAAACTTGCGGGTTCTTTTGCAGGGCTGGGCCAAATAGGTTGGGATCGATCGTTAGCAATAGGATGATGATTGTCCCTACCCAAACCACAAAGATTACTGGATTTTTGATTGCATACTTAGGGTTGAGCTTGACAAAAGCATCTCTAATTGCTCTTAAGTACAGCCACTTATTATTTGCCCTAGTCTTTTTACGTTTTTGGCGGCGATCGCCAGAACGAGAACTTGGGCGTCTAGCTTTGAAGTTAGTTGCCACTTGATTCATAAATAAAATTAGCAGTGAGAAGTTAGGAGTTATAGGAACTTCTAATAAAAAAATATCCAACCTGTAGGATGCGTTAGTAACGCATCCTACGAAACCGAATAATTTATAAGATAACGGCAGGAGCCAGGAGGAAATAAGTATGAATGAAAACTTTAGTTCTGAGTAATTACCCAGTTAAAAATAAGATACTGGTACGAGACGCATAGTGCAAGATATAGCTGAGTGCTGTTAGCTCGGCGTTGAGCCAGTGCTGAGTATAAACCTAGTTGCTTCCAGGTTTTTAGCAATCAACACTGTTCTAACATCATATCTGACTACAGCCATATAACCTTTCTTGCTTAAATCTCACACTTTTAAGTCTGGGTTACTCCTTCCTCCTGCCTCCTGAATTACTTTCTGATATTTTCTTAATTTCAAACTTATAACTCATAACTTTTCTAACTGCCAGATGCTAGTTTCAAACCCTCAGCTATGGGGCCTAAAGCCAGAACGGGAAAGAAAGTTAATACTCCCAAAACCAGCGTTACTCCAGCCGCGATACTAGTAAATACCAAAGAATCAGTTCTTAGGGTAGTAGGAGTTTCTTCTACTGGTTGTTTGCGAGACATCCCGTCAGCTAGCAGCAAGATAGCAATCATCGGAATGTAGCGTCCTCCGATTAGGCTCACTATTGTACTCAAGTTCCACCACTGGGTGTTATCCCCCAAACCCTCTAAGCCCGAACCATTATTTGCTGCTGCTGAGGCATATTCATAAACTACTTGAGAAATACCGTGATAGCCAGCGTTGCTAATTCCAGATAGGGAGATGGGATAAGCCAAAGCGATCGCACTGGGAATCAAAACTAGAATTGGGTGAATCAACAGCACTACGCTAGCGAGAACGATTTCCCGCTTTTCAATTTTGCGTCCGAAAAACTCTGGAGTACGTCCTGCCATGAGTCCAGTCAGGAACACTGTGAGAATTAAGTAAATAAATAAGTAAGCTGTTCCAGTTCCTTGACCACCCCAGATAACCTGGATAAATAAGTTGAAGAGAGTCGAAAATATTCCTTGTGGCATCAAAGAATCGTGCATCCCGTTCACAGCACCAGACATAGTAGCAGTAGTCATCACTGCCCAAAATGCTGTTTGTGCCCAACCAAATCGAACTTCTTTCCCCTCTAAATTGGGCTGTTCTAATCCAAAGGCGGTATTAACCAGGGGATTACCTTGCAGTTCTCCCACGGCTGTAACTCCCACGAGAATCACAAAAATCACAAACACCATCCAAAAAAGTAGCCAAGCTTGTTTGATGTTATTGGCAAATATACCGTAGGTGTAAATCAAGGCTGCTGGTATGGAAATCATGGCGAGCATTTCTATTAAGTTAGAAGCGCCATTGGGATTTTCAAAGGGATGTGCTGAGTTGACGCCAAAAAAGCCGCCGCCGTTCTCGCCCAAAAGTTTGATCATTTCAAAGGATGCCACCGGGCCTCTGGCCAGATATTGCGTCCCGCCTTCTAAGGTTTGCACATCCATAGTCCCTTGTAAGGTTTGTGGTACACCTGTTATAAGTAAGGCGATCGCGCCAATAATTGAAATCGGTAGCAAGATTCGCGTAATTCCACGGACGAGATCGACGTAAAAGTTTCCCAATTTTCTACCCGTCAAGCCGCGAATAAAGGCAATTCCCACAGCTAAACCGGTGGCTGCGGAGGTGAACATCAAAAAGCCTAAAGCCGCTACTTGGCTAAAATAGCTTAAGGTTGTCTCACCTACATAGTGTTGTTGGTCAGTATTCGTTACAAATGAAATCGTTGTATGCAGCAATACATCCCATCTGGGCGAACCGAAGCCGTTTAGATTCCAGGGTAAGAGTCTCTGAAAATAGATCGAGAAATACACTGAAATACCCATAATCAAGTTAAAACAGAGTATGGCCCGGATATACTGCCAACCCGTCATGTCATCTTTTCTCCGAACACCCGCAAATACGAACATACTCCGCTCTATGGGGTTCATTAAAAAATCAAGCAGTGTTTTTTCTCCCAAAAAGACACGAGCTATGTATTTTCCGAATAATGGAGTGATTGCTATGACAATACACAGCGTTAAGCCAATTTGCAAAAAACCTTGTCCCATATATTTCGCGCTAAATTAAATTTAAGTAGTAGCAAGCCAATTCTTAGAAATAATAGATTAACTGTAGGAGTATTTGATTTCAAGGGATTTTCCTAAACAGTACTGAGTACAAAAAGCAATAATCGCACTCAGCATCAAATCAGTTCCGAGTATTAAGTGCCTCGGCTGAGAGTAGTAAGATTCATAAGTACTAATTCTTACTCATAACTTTTTACTCAATACTGGCTGAACGTACCACTACGGCTAACATAACTCCTGAATATTTTCAGATACTTATTAAGGTTTTCGTTAAGAATATTTAATTTTGACTCTTAATTTATCTATCTCACTACTTAGGACTATTTGTTTATACAATACATTTTGCAAGTTTGCTACTTTCAAAGAATATAAATATCATAAAGTATTTTTTTAATGGGATTAGGGTTTGGGAAGATAGTGGTAGAGACGCCGCTTCTTGTGGGCAACTACCCAGTTTCCATTTTTCAGTCTTCTTGATTGCATTTAGAGAATCGTAATTTTCGGGTTAATTCTTAAGTTGGCATTTGCAGATATAGATTGCAGATAACTCATAATTGGTGAATTAAATAGTTATACAGATTGGAGAATCACAATTTTTTAGTAAATCATAAATGATAAATGACGATGTTAAGTCGATTATGGACTATGAAAGAAGCTATAAATGAGCGGGGAAAGACCTATGGACTAATAGCGATCGCCTTTGCGATCGTGATAATACTAGAATATTTGACACCCCCTGAGTACGTATTTGGCTATCTCTACACAGGGACGATTTTATTAGCAGATTCTCGATTGAGTCGGAGAGCAGTTTTGGGGATCACTCTTGCAGCTACAGGATTAACACTGTTGAATTTGTTTGTCCCCGGAGGAGAAATGATTAATTCTCCCACGTTAGCAAATCGGTTAATTGCAGTATTGGCGTTGGTGGTAACAGGTTGGTTAAGCGATCGCAACCACCGCAATGAAGAAGCGATCGCTTCTACTCAAGCACAATTACGCTCCCAAGAACAACTAGCGATCATGCGTGAAGATTTTGTTTCTACCCTAACGCATGATTTGAAAACACCTTTATTAGGAGCAATTGAAACGCTGAAATATTTTCAAAATGAGCAATTCGGTGAAATCACGCCTATGCAAGCAAAAGTATTACAAACAATGGCTCGTAGTCATCAAAGTACACTGCAATTAGTCCAAACACTTTTAGATGTGTACCGCAATGATGCCGAAGGGCTGAAACTACAGATATCACCAGTTAACTTGGTGACAGTAGCGGAAGAAATAGTTGCTACCCTAACAGAACTAGCGAAAACACGTCAGGTTTATATTTCTCTGCACTATGGCGAATCAGATTTTCGCAGCTTTCTCTGGGTAAATGGCGATTCTTTGCAACTTGGGCGAGTCTTCAGCAATCTCCTGAGTAATGGCATTAACCATACCCCTCGTGGCGGTAAAGTGGAAGTAGTATTTGAAGGTTATTCTAGCGATCAAGTGGTAAAAATACTCGATACTGGTTCCGGCATTACCGAAAAAGAGTTACCTCACTTATTTGAGAGATTTTATCAAGGAAATAGCGATCGCCACGTCTCCGGTTCTGGGCTAGGACTTTATTTAACCAGGCAAATTATTACTGCTCATGGGGGTACAATTTGGGCAGAGAATCGCTCACCACGCGGCGCATTGTTTGCTTTCCGACTCCCAGCTTGTCCGCCACCGGGGAGATGAGAAATCAATTCAAAATTCAAAATTCAAAATTCATGCATTAAAGAACTTCTGCTCCCTGCCTCCTGCCCAATGACCAATGACCAATGACAAATGACAAATGACAAATGACAAATGACAAATGACAAAAATCTTACTAGTTGAAGATGATGAACTGTTTCGGCTTGGTTTGCGGATGCGGTTGCAACAAGAAACCAGTTTGGAGATTGTCGCAGAAGCGGAAGATGGGGAACAAGCTGTAGAATTAGCCAATCACTATCCTCTGGATTTGGTGTTGCTGGATATAGGTTTACCAGGGATTGGCGGGATTGAGGCTTGTCGCCAAATCAAGCAGAAGCACCCAAATTTACCAATTCTCGTTTTAACGTCTCGTTCTGAAAAACCCCTGATTTCGCGGTTAATTGCCGCCGGGGCGCAAGGTTACTGTCTTAAAGGTATTCCGGCTGAGTCTTTGATATTAGCAGTGCGATCGGTTGCTGCGGGTGCTTCTTGGTGGGATCAAACAGCAACAACTGAAATTAGAGCCGCTTTTGAGGGTAATTCGATAGCGGTGCAGTCTGCAAAAACTGAGGAATCTTTAGAAAATCCTTTAACGAAGCGGGAGCAAGAAATTTTGGCACTGGTAGCAGCTGGCAAAAGCAATCAAGAAATTGCTGAAATTCTCTACATTGCCCCTGGTACAGTGCGGGTTCATGTCCATGCTATTTTACAAAAACTAGAAGTACGCGATCGCACTCAAGCCGCAGTCTTAGCTATTCAAAAAGGATTGGTAGCACCAGAATTGTTGATTAATTAGATTTATTGGTCATTCATCATTTGTCACTTGTACTGAGTGAAGTCGAAGTATTTGTTATTTGTCATTTGTCATTGGTGAGGAATTATTATTTTCTCCTACTTCCTTGCTCCCGTGCTTCCCCTGCTCCCCCTGCTCCCCCTGCTCCCCCTGCTCCCCCTGCTCCTCTGCTCCCCATCTCCCTAATCCCTTTTCCGATTTTGAAAATTGCGATGAGATATTAGGCTGCTCTATGGGAATTTCGATCGCAAACTCTGCTCCTTTGCCCACAGATGAGTTACAGCTTATATTTCCTCGGTGTTTTTGGACGATAATCTGATAGCTAATAGATAATCCTAGTCCACTACCTTTGCCCACAGGTTTTGTGGTAAAAAATGGGTCAAATAAACGCGATCGCAACAACTCTTCAATACCAAGACCATTATCAGCGATCGCAATTTTGACTGCGTTCAAGTCTGTTACCTCTGTATGAATCCAAATTTGGGGAGGAGAAGATTGATTCCCTATTCCCTCTTCTGGAAATTGATTCCCTGCTCCCCACTTTCCGTTCTCTACTCCCTCCTCTATTGCATCAATAGCATTATTCAACAAATGCATAAATACTTGATTTAGTTCACTTGCATAACAAGTGACTAGGGGCAAGTTACCATAATCTTTCACTACAACAATTGCCGGACGATTGGCTGTTTCCCTGAGCCGATGTTGTAACATCACTAAAGTATTTTCGATGTCTTCATGGATATTGACTCGTTTCATCTCTGCTTCATCATGCCGAGAAAAATGTTGTAGCGCCAGTACAATTTCCTGAATGCGATCGGAGCCTCTATACATTGCACCTATCAGATTTTGCAGATCCTTAATGATAAAATTCAAGTCTATATCTTTGGCTATCTGCTGAACTTTTGGTGTGGGTTTGGGATATTCTTGCTGATAGACTTCAATCATCTTCACTAGGTCTTCCACATATTGACCAGCATATTGGAGATTTCCATAAATAAAACTGATCGGGTTATTGATCTCATGAGCTAGTCCAGCTACTAACTGTCCCAGCGCCACCATCTTTTCGTTCTGAATTTGTTGAACTTGAGAGGCTTTCAAGTTGTCAATAGCCTGTTGGAGTAAAAAGTTTTGTTCTTGCAGTTTAACTTGGAGCAAGCGTAAATTAATCTGATTTTCAATTCGCAACACCACTTCTGCACCATGAAAAGGTTTTGCAATATAATCTACACCACCAACATCAAATGCTTTTACCTTATCAACAACATCATCCAGAGCGCTAATAAAAATTACTGGGACTTCACTAGTTTTATCGTCAGCTTTTAGTTGTTGACAAACTTGGTAGCCATCCATACCTGGCATATTGATATCCAGCAAAATCACATCGGGCAAAACCATTTGACATGCAGTCAGTGCCATTTTACCGTTTAAGGCTTTGCGAACTTCAAAACCTTGTGCAGTCAACATCGCTGATAAAAGCCGCAGATTATCTGGGGTATCATCGACCACCAAAATATTTCTTTTCTGATGGTTAGTTTGATTAAAATGCATTATTGATCAAAGTTACGCGTATAATTATTGAGGATAGTAAATTCTTGTTTGAAATCACCCTAAAATTTGTTGACCGATTTCACCGAAATACTTATATTTATAGTTTAACTCTCACGTGGCTGGAGAGTTTTGCAGATTATCGAAGCTATTAGCCACTTATCACCTCTGGCAACACGATGAATTGTTGTCATGATTGTAATAAATAGCACTCACAGATTATCTAGCCAAGGATCGAAATAAAATTTTTTTCCAGGTGCTACTTGATAGCTACCATTGAGGTGCTGAAGCGAGCAACTCAACAGCCAGTCGTTGTTCTACGGGTTTAGAAAATAAATATCCTTGAGCAAAATTACAGTTTAAACTTCTCAATTGGGCTAACTGTTCTTGTGTTTCGACACCTTCAGCGATCGCACTCATCCCCATTGAGTTCGCAATGCCAATCATTGCTGGTACTAACCCCATATTTTCTTTGTTATCCTGCATCCGCTTAACGAAAGATTTATCAATTTTCAGTGCATTTAAAGGAAAGCTGTGCAGATAACTTAAAGAGGAATATCCTGTACCAAAGTCATCCATAATTAACTTAATTTTTCGCTGCTTTAGTTGTTCCAGAATGATTTTGATTGCATCAGTATTTTCCATAATTACACTTTCGGTAATTTCTAATTCTAAATATGCCGGATTTATTTGATTTTCATAAATTATTCGGTCAATTTGTTCTAGAAAATTCGGCTGCAAAAATAATCTTGCACTCAAATTGACACTCATAGTTAGAGGTTCTGGTGTGACTGGATTATGTTGCCAGATGCTTAATTGATGACAAGCTGACTGTAATACCCAAGTATTGATCGCATTAATTAAACCCGTTTCTTCGGCCACAGGAATAAATTCTATAGGAGAAACCAAACCACGGATCGGATGTTGCCAGCGTACCAAGGCTTCAAATCCAGAAATTCTACCTGTAACCAGGGAAATAATTGGCTGATAGTAAACGAGGAATTCTCGCCTTTCCACAGCCCTCCGCAGGTCATTTTCTAACTCTAAAAGCTGAATAGCTTCCTGATGCATTGCTGGATTAAAAACGTGATACTTGGCCCTTCCTTGAGCCTTAGCCCGATACATTGCCGTATCAGCATCTCGCAGCAAATACTCTGGGCGATCGTAATCTTTATTGCCCCAACTAATGCCAATGCTGGCATTCATAAATACTTCATATCTTGACAGTTGAAAAGCAAGTGATAACTGCTGCAAAATCCTTTCTGCAACTTGGATTGCTATATTGACATCTGTGATATTTTCTAGGAGAATTCCAAATTCGTCCCCGCCCAATCGTGCTAAAGTATCAACAGGGATGATACATGCTTGTAAGCGGTGAGCAATGGCTATCAGCAATTCATCTCCTACCGGATGACCAAGAGAATCATTAACAACTTTGAAGCGATCGCAGTCCAAAAAAAGTACTGCAAACTGATAATTAGATTCTTGTTTCGCCCGATTTAGAGCATTTTCTAGTCGCCGAATAAACAAAACTCGGTTTGATAATCCAGTCAGGGAATCATGCAGTGCTATATCTAGCAGTTGACTTTGCAATTTCTGGCGGGAATCGATTTCTTGTTGAAGTTTTTGGAGAGTTTTTTCTAGCTCTCCAGTCCGCTGTTTTACCCGATCTTCTAGTTCAACATTTAATTTCAATATTTCTAATCGCGCCGATCTCAATGCCAGTTGATTTTGCACGCGCACTAAAACTTCTTGAAACTCAAAAGGTTTGGTGATATAGTCTACACCACCCACTTTAAAGGCTTTAACTTTGTCAAAAACATCATCTAAAGCGCTAATAAAAATTACTGGAATATCGGCTGTTAAATCCCAAGCTTTAAAGGTCTGGCAAATTTCATACCCATCTACTTCTGGCATCATGATATCGAGTAGAATCAAATCAGGTAATAATGTTTGAGTTGCTGTCAGTGCCATTTGCCAGTTCAAAGCTTTACGAACGTTATACCCTTCCCTTGTCAATATGGAGGATAAAACCCGGAGGTTATCCGCCATATCATCAACGATCAAAATATCTTTTTTATTAGGGTCTAAATGCTCGTAATTCATTCTAAGTTTGTTGTAGTCAATTCCATGATTTTCTCAAACTGATAGTTATTTGCTAAATCCCTGAGAACTTGGAAAACTTGAGCATTATCTGATGGAATTTGTTTGAGTAGCTCTAAAATCAGTTCATCGCTACAGCTGGCTGCGGCATAGTGAATCTGTTGGAGCCACTCAGGTGACATTTGTGATAATTGACCCAGGAGTTCGGCAACACTTACAAAAATCTGTGTACCTCGATCGGCAACTACTGTGTTTGTGGTTTCTACTTGATTGGTATATTTTAAACCTAGATGTTTGCTCAGTTTTTCCAATAATACTTCCTGTTTGAATGGCTTGCGAATAAAATCATCACAGCCAATGGACAAAATTTTCTGGCGTTCTTCCTCAAAGGCGCTAGCAGTTAGGGCAATAATGATTGTATTGGTATTGGAGCGATCTGGCATTGTTCTAGAGAGGTCGTCAGGAGGAGCCAAGGCTGTTGGCATCCGCTTACGCCAAGTGGACGCACCAGAAGCATCATTTTCGATCGCACCAGTTGTTTCGGGTGTAGAAGACTCTTTGCATACGACTTTCAGAACCTCACCCTCGCCGGAATCGGTTAACTCCTCTGCAAGGTACTGGCTCCCCGATGATACCAGTTGTTTCAATTTTGGAAACCTCCGCGACGTATTGGCTGTTCCATGCCCGATTTCTCTAGCTTTAATAATTCTTGTGGCTTCGTAACCGTCCATAACTGGCATTCGCATATCCATAAAAATCAGGTGTGGTTGCCAAGATTCCCAATTAGCGATCGCTTCACTACCATCTGTAGCTTCATTAACTTCAAAGCCAAGAGATGTGAGAATTTTAACTAGCAATATACGACTTTCTTTGGAATCGTCAACTACTAGGATGCGGTATACTTTTTCACTAGGTGCTAAAGCTCTAATTTGTGATTTAATTTGGTTGATCGGAATTTCTCTAGGGCAAGTTAGAGCAATCTGAACATCAAAGGCAAATGTACTACCGACACCAGGCATCGTACTGACAGTAATATCTCCTCCCATCAGTTGCACGTATTTACGGCTAATCGCTAAACCCAGCCCCGTCCCTTGTTGGAATTTTCTGCCGATTTCAGTTTGTTCAAAAGCCTCAAACAGCAAGTCAAGTTCTTGTGGGGCAATACCACAGCCAGTATCTTGTACCTCGAAGATCAGGGATTGGGGATTAGGAATTGGGGATTGGGCTGAAGAAGCAGACGGGTAGGAAGCATGAGGTAAGGGTGAAAACGAAAAATTCAATTTTTCCTCGTTCTCTCTAGTCCCCAGTCCCCAGTCCCCAGCCCCCAGCCCCCAGTCCCCAGCCCCCAGTCTCACTCGTAGCGTCACACTCCCTTTCTCGGTAAATTTAATCGCATTTCCCAAGAGATTGAGCAATACTTGACACAGTTTATTTTCGTCAGTTTCTATGTATTTAGGAATATCTGGCGCATATTCAAACAGTAATTCTAAATTTTTAGATGCAGCACGCAAGTGCAACATCTCTTCTAAGTTCTTCAACAAATGAATTAAGTCAAAGCTGCTGGAATTGAAAGTGATTTTGCCAGCTTCGATTTTAGACATTTCGAGAATGTCGTTAATCAATTTGAGTAGATGTTCGCCAGCACGATTAATTATTGCCAAGTTTTCTTGATGTTCGCTAGATAGCGAATAATCTCGACTCATGACTTGGGTAAAACCAAGAATGGCATTGAGTGGGGTACGCAATTCGTGGCTCATGTTAGCCAGGAATTCGCTTTTGGCGAGGTTGGCGGCAGCACTTCGCGCTGCTTCCCGAACGGCTGCTTGTTGTTCCTGTGCAGCGATTTTTTGCGATTGAATCAGTTCTTCTTGGGTGGTTTGCAGTTGCTGAATAACTTGCTGAAACTCTTGGGTTCGTTTTTTTACTTGAGCCTCTAAGGTGCGATTATATTCCGCTAATAACTTTTCTGTTTGTTTGCGTTGGGTGATATCAAAAAAGGTGGCGATCGCAAAAGCCACATTCCCTGATTCATCATAAATTGGCTTTCCTAAAACCTCAATGTGAGTAATCTTCCCACAATAGCGAATTTCCATATCATCAACCCTGATGCTTTCCCCAAGCAATGCTCTCAAAATCGGCAAGCGATCGCTGGGATAAAGTCGATCTGTCCCGACAAGGTAAGCTTGATATATCTCTGATAATTCTTCGACTTTAACTTCTGCGATCGCTCCTTGGCCAAGAATTTGCTGCCCAATCTGATTTGTATAATAAGGTTTACCCTCAGCATTGATGATAAATACACCGACCGGTATGGCTTCTAAAAATTGAGTTAGCTGACTCTGATTATGAGATAGCGCCTCATTTAAAACTTGCATCTGGGCATTCTTTGCTTCTAAAGCGCTAAAGGATGCTTGGAGTTGCTTTGCCATAGTTTCAAATGATTTAGCTAGTTCTCCCAGTTCATCGGAACGCTGAATGTTTGGCGTTTCCTCCCATTCACCTTCAGCAATTTTCTTTGCCGATCTGTTTAATTGTGAAATCGGTTTAATTATCCAACGAGCAGTCAAAACCCCAATTCTTGTAGCCACTAAAAAAGCAACTATGCACAGCAAAATAGTGATGCGGGTGTTGGCATTAATTTGCTCCATAAATTCGCCTTCGGGAATCACCGCCACGATTAGCCAATCTAAACCCAGTTCGTCCCTCCAGCTTTTTACCTGTACAAAATAACGCATTCCATCAGCGGTAAAACTTAGCTGTTGCTTCCCCACAACCAACTTCAGACTACCAAAGCGTTCGATCAAAGACTGTGTTGTGAGTTTAATTAAAGAATTTTGACTATTTAATGCTGATAGACGTTTTCCTTTACCATTAACGATCCGATATGGTGGCTCGCTAGTAGAAGAAGCCACTATATACCCAGAACGCTCTAAAATAAAAGTTTTACCCGACTCTTTGATTTTTAACTTAGTTAAAAACTTGCTAATTTGTGATAAGAGCAAATCAACACTAATCACCCCAACAAATTTGCGATTTTTATCGTAAACAGGATAGCTGGAAGATATGGATAAAACTTCTGGTTTATCTTCCCATTGATAAATTTGACTCCAAACTCGTTTGCCTATCTTGACTGGATCTGTATACCAAGGTTCTAAGCGAGGATCGTAATTTTTGACTTGCTGTAAATGGCGGCGATTTCCTTGCTTGTCTGTAGGATAAACATAGAGTTTGCCTGTACCACGCTTGGCGCTAACTTCATTAATTAAGAGCTGGCCATTATCTAGACGCTCAACACCAATAAACTCACCTTTGGGATTGGCAAAGCTGTTGTAGCCAACATTGAAAACCTGCATTTGTTTCCAAAAGTAATTGCCGGTGGTTTGAAAGTCCGAAAGGTTGAGCAAACCTAGCTCAATCGCATCTAAGTTGATTTGATTGATTTGCTTTGGAGTTGTTAAATAGCGATCGAGATGCTGTTCAATGCGGTCGCAGATTTCATTTTCTAATTGATTAGCAAGCTCACTTACCGCTTTTTGCCCGTTTTGATACGAAAGATAGCCCACAAGTCCCACCGCACCACAAATTTGCAAGATAAAGGGCACAATCAGAACATATCTCAGGGGCATCTTGGCATAAACTTTGCCAACTAAGCGATTAAATGATTTGACGGGCTGAAGTTTAGATAACATTGTAGTTTTATTCTTCCCCAGCATCTACTAGGTGCATTTGCCGTACTAGCTACATTCTATATAAGTACAATTACGGCAGACATCGCTCTTTATGAAAATTTTATATTTTTAGTATAAAATAGTACGAAATACTTATAATTGTTTGACTGGCTAACTTCCTCCAACGCCTAATTTTCAAACTTTGCGCAGGAGTAGTCCACTATAGAAATTGTCTATATGGATACGCCATCGCACTTGAATTTGCTCAATTTTATCTGGCAATATTTCCACAAATTTTCTCAGATGAATTGAAATTTAACCAATAAGCTCCAGTATGCCATTCTAAAATTCAGGTCGCCATTAGCACCAATCCTAAATTTAATTTTTAATTGCTGATGTGTTGATTTTCTGGTCTGGAAATCCCTGGACTTGTACAAGAACTTATATTTAATTACAGCAATTTTAGAATTGTTATGCAAATACACAGCACATAAACAAAAAATATATAAAAAATTTACTTTGTATTTTTTATTTTGACAAAATGTTAAGTTTGTTATATAATAACTTCAACTTTATCGCCAATTTGTGAAATTTTTCCGGCTGATGATGGGGGTATTTGAGTATTGATACTCAATCGATAAAAGTGATTAAAAGGCGATGAAGCAACCCAATTTGGCAAAGTTGCTTGTCGCTGGGTTGTAAAGATTTTTTGAAAGTTTGGGTAAGCTTCCCCCAAGTAAGAATTGCGTGTTGGGACTATACAACGCTGACATGGGTTAACCCCAAAAAAGTCTACATCTCCCACTCGAAAAGAGACTAAATCACCTTGTTCGCTAAATAGCCGATCTTCCCAAAATGCTGGTACACCACCAATCTCGATGTTGGCACGCATCCGACGGCGCATTTCATCTACACTTAAACCAGGAAACCAAGAAGCTACTTCTGCCAATGTGGCCGTACTAATTACCGTTGGACCAGGTGAGTGTGTATCGTCAGGAAAACCCATCAAAGAGTTTTGTCTCAATGTGACAGCAAACTCAAAATAATCACTCAAAGTTGCTTCTAATGCTTGCCGTTCCTCATCCAGATGAAAAATTTGTTGTAAGCTGCGATCGGGGATTTGCAAGGAGATAGTTCTATTTAAGAGTGCAAATTGTGCCCTTATTAAATGGATTTTAGCATGACGCTTGCCATTGACAAATCTACCTTGTTCGTCAAAAATGGCAAACTCGCGGTCATACTGTAGTGCGCCACTGGCAAGAACTCTAGCGTTCTCAACTTCAACACCATCCAGTGATTTAACTGGATACAGTAAAATCTTAGCTAGGTAAGGCGTCATGTCGCTTTGCTCCGAATTCAAAATTCAAAATTCAAAATTCAAAATTCAAAATTCAAAATTCAAAATTCA